>WTHW01000146.1 GCA_011526395.1 Alphaproteobacteria bacterium | reverse complement strand
ATATTTTGGCGGCTGTTCATAAATCTTGTTACCGTGAGGGAGGTCGCTAAGATGGCTATTGCAATTAAAATGCCAGCACTCTCGCCAACAATGACAGATGGTACTTTGGCCAAATGGCTGGTTAAAGAAGGTGATGAAGTTCGCTCAGGCGATGTTATTGCCGAAATCGAGACAGATAAAGCTACAATGGAAGTTGAAGCTATTGATGAAGGCATTGTTGCTATTATTGCCGTAGCTGAAGGTGCTCAGAATGTGGCAGTCAACAGTGTGATAGCGATGCTTGCCGAAGATGGCGAAGATGTTGCGTCAGTCACTTTAGATGATAAGCAAGCAAACGCGCCAATCTCTGAAGACGTGCAAGATGTTGTTGAAGAAAAAACACCATCATCGATTTCAAACCCTGTTGATATGCCAATGAAGGCACAATCTAATGATTCTACACGATTATTCGCAAGCCCATTGGCACGCAGAATTGCCGCCCAGAATAACTTACCTCTAGATGGCATTGCTGGTTCTGGTCCAAATGGCAGAATTATCAAAATCGATGTGGAAAATGCGCTAGCTCAAGGCACGATGAAGTCATCAGTGGCACCGCAAATAACATCATCTAACGAAGATAGGTTTGTGCCGCATAATGCGATGAGACGCACGATAGCTCAGCGCTTGACTGAATCTAAGCAGAATGCACCTCATTTTTACCTGTCAGTTGATTGCGAAATTGACCAGCTATTGTCTGCACGCAAAACGATCAATGAGGCTGCAGGTGATGATGTTAAGATATCTGTGAATGATATGATTGTGCGTGCGGCGGCACATGCTCTAATGAAAGTGCCTAACGTCAATGGCTCATTTGAAGCACAGGGTTGTCGCTATTTTTCTGATGCTGACATTTGTATCGCGGTAGCGATTGAAGGCGGATTGGTAACACCTGTTATTCCGGCGGCTCAGAATAAAGGACTTGCTGAAATATCTCAGCTTAGCAAATCACTTGCTAAGCAAGCTCGAGAGGGAACATTGCCTCCAGAAGCCTACTCAGGTGGCACATTTACGATTTCCAATCTTGGAATGTTTGGCATCAAAGAATTTTCAGCTGTCATTAACCCACCTCAAGGGGCCATTTTGGCCATAGGAGCTGGCGAACAACGTCCTGTTGTAAAAGACGGACAGCTTGCAGTTGCCACCGTCATGAGCGTCACCTTGTCTGCTGACCACCGTGTTGTTGATGGTGCGCTTGGTGCTGAGTGGCTTCAAACATTTAAACAAGTCATTGAAAACCCTGTTCTTATGCTAGCATAAAAAAAATATAAACGAGAGAATAATGGCAAATCAAAAAGAGTATGATGTTGTTGTAATAGGCGGCGGACCAGGTGGCTATGTCGCTGCTATCCGTGCGTCACAACTTGGCATGCGCGCAGCTGTCGTTGAAAAAGAACATTTGGGTGGCATTTGCTTGAATTGGGGGTGCATACCAACAAAAGCGCTTCTAAGAGCGGCTGAATTGCGTCACAACCTCGAACATTTGTCTGATTATGGCATTGAGGTGACAGGAGATGTTAAAGTCAATTTAGCAAAAGTAGTAGAGAGATCTCGCGCGGTTGCTAACAGGCTCTCTGGCGGTGTTTCGCATCTGTTGAAAAAGAACAAAGTCGATGTAATTGACGGCGTTGCAAAGCTATCAGGCAAATCTGGCGCTAATCACATCGTCTCTATCACAGGCAAATCAGAAAGCAAAATCACATCAAGGCATGTCATCATTGCAACAGGGGCAAGAGCGCGTCAAATTCCAAATATGGAAGCGGATGGCAAACAAGTTGTCACATATCGTGATGCAATGGTGCCTCAAACGATGCCAAAATCCTTGATTCTGGTGGGTTCAGGCGCGATTGGTATCGAATTTGCCAGTTTCTACCGTGATATGGGTGTCGAGGTTACTGTTATCGAAGCCATGGACCGTATTTTGAATGCTGAAGATGCTGAAATCTCTGCAATGGCTCAAAAGGCTTTTGAAAAACGTGGTATGAAAATTCTAACATCTGCCAAATTACAAAAACTCGAAAAAAGCAAAGATATTGTGACTGCTTCCATTGATGTAAAAGGTAAGATAACAAATATTTCAGCTGAGCGTGTCATTATGGCGATAGGCATTGTTGGCAATTCTGAAAATCTTGGACTTGAGGGGACGAAAGTTAAGATTGAAAGAGGCCATATAGCAACTGATGGTTATGGTGCAACTAGTGAGGCAGGCATTTACGCCATTGGTGATGTAACCGGCGCACCGTGGCTGGCACATAAAGCAAGCCACGAGGGCATTATTTGTGTTGAAAAAATTGCTGGCGTGAAAGATGTGCATAAAATTGCTGAAAATTCAGTGCCAGGCTGTACATATTGCCGTCCGCAGATTGCATCTGTTGGATTGACCGAAGAGCTGGCAAAACAAAAGGGTCATGATATCAAAGTAGGGCGCTTCCCATTCCTTGCAAATGGTAAAGCCATCGCTCTGGGTGATGATGAAGGTATGATCAAAACGATATTTGATGCTAAAACGGGGGAGTTGCTTGGCGCTCACATGATTGGCCCCGAAGTAACTGAAATGATTCAAGGATATGCGATAGCAAGAACATTAGAGACCACTGAAGCAGAGTTGATGCAGACAATCTTTCCACATCCGACTTTATCAGAAGCCATGCATGAATCTGTATTAGATGCCTATGATAGAGCCATTCATTTCTAAAAATGCGTCGATAAATAGATAGGGGGCAGCCATGCCAACTCCTAATGAAAAAACCGGTGCCGCAAGGCATCCAGAAAAAAGACGAAATCCGGACAGACCACAGCCGTCACGTCCAGATTGGCTCCGCGTGAAAGCGCCTACTTCAAAGGCTTACGCTGAAACAAGAGCGCTGATGCGTGACTTAGATTTGGTCACCGTATGTGAGGAAGCTGCCTGTCCAAATATTGGTGAATGTTGGGCCAATAAGCATGCAACTATGATGATTTTAGGCTCTGTCTGCACAAGAGCTTGTGCATTTTGTAATGTGGCCACGGGTCGCCCTGATTTACTAGACCCACATGAGCCAGAAAATGTTGCCAAAGCTGTTGCAAAGCTTGGGTTAACGCATGTTGTGATTACATCTGTTGATAGAGATGACCTTGATGATGGCGGCGCTCTTCATTTTGCTCAAACTATCTCAGCGATTAGACAAGCATCACCGCATACGACGATTGAAATTTTAACACCTGATTTTTTGAAAAAAGAGGGCGCATTGGAAATCGTTGTAGAAGCACGACCAGATGTCTTTAACCATAATATGGAAACAGTGCCACGCCTGTATCCTTCTATTCGCCCAGGCGCGCGATATTTTCATTCATTATCCATACTCCAAGATGTAAAAAAATTAGATCCATCTATCTTTACAAAATCAGGTATTATGGTTGGTCTTGGTGAAGAAGATGGAGAGGTTGCGCAAATAATGGATGATTTGCGCGCCGCAGATGTTGATTTTATGACAATAGGGCAGTATTTACAGCCAACACCAAAACACGCAGCTGTTGACAGGTTTGTGACGCCAGAGCAATTCAAAGCCTATGCCACACAAGGTGAAGCAAAAGGGTTTTTGATGATGTCATCGACACCTCTGACAAGGTCATCCTATCACGCAGATGCTGATTTTGCTGAACTTAAGATTGCGCGAGAAAAGAAGTTAAGGGCTTAATATAGGCAGCAAATGACACAACATGCCGAGCGACGTATTTTAAAACATAAGCCAGAGCATTTATATGCTCTTGTGGCAGACGTGGCTAAATACCCTGAATTTTTGCCCTGGTGCCTTGCAGCGCGCATAAGAAGCAAAGATGAAGATAAATTAGTCGCTGATCTAATAATCGGCTTCCAGATGTTTAAAGAACGTTTCACCTCTCATGTAAGACTTGATGAGGCGGCTATGGAAATTCATGTTGAATATGCTGAAGGTCCCTTCAAATATCTGAAGAATACGTGGGCTTTTTTGCCTCACGAGCAGGGATGCGAGATTGATTTTTACGTCGATTTTGAATTTAACTCCCGAATTTTACAAACTGTTATTGAAAGCTTATTCACAGAAGCCGTAAAGCGCATGGTGCGCGCATTTGAAACGCGTGCGGATGATTTATATGGTGTTGAGAAACCATCTGATATCAGTCAAGCAAGCTAAGCAGTTGTGTCAATGATGCGAAAACGGTTTGTTCTCTAATATCTTGTCTGTTACCGCTAAAGAAATATGATTTCACCAAAGTCTGTTTGTTTGGGACGGCCGTGCCAATCCATATTGTGCCAACTGGCTTCTCATCACTTCCCCCATTAGGACCAGCAATGC
The DNA here is from genome assembly GCA_011526395.1 of Alphaproteobacteria bacterium. Classification (GTDB taxonomy): domain Bacteria; phylum Pseudomonadota; class Alphaproteobacteria; order Puniceispirillales; family Puniceispirillaceae; genus UBA685. The sequence continues at coordinate 2,874 of WTHW01000146.1, read as the reverse complement.
CTGTAACAGAGATAGCTGCAACAGGGTCTTTATGTTGTGCGCCTTGTACCATTTCAAATGCTGTTTCTGCTGAAACGGCACCATAAATATCGAGTGTTTGTTCATTGACGCCTAATAAGTCTCTTTTTGCATCATTTGAATAGGTTACAAAGCCTCTATCAACGACTTTCGATGAGCCAGACACATCTGTCAAAGCTGCCATAATGAGACCGCCAGTGCATGACTCAGCACAGCGTATCAACAAATTTTTTGACGCCAGTTTCGTGATTACTGTTTGTGCGATAGTTACTGTCATAATTACATCTGTGTGGAAATCAGGCCAGCTATCATCAATATGATAAGACAGGCACCTGCAAGGAAGCCAGCGACCATATCATCTGCCATCACGCCTATCCCACCTTTTATTTGGTCTGCTTTATTAACAGGAAATGGCTTTAATATATCGAAGAGACGGAACAAAAGAAATGCAGCTAGAAATGCTTCTATGCTCAAAGGGGCAACTAGCAAGACAGACCATTGTCCAGCTACTTCATCAATCACGACCTCAGAGGCGTCTTTCTTGCCAGTTTCCGTCTCGTATTTTGATGATGCCCAAACGCCAACAAACAAGACCATCAAGGTTGAAAAAGCTAGCCACATAAAACCAGCTGACAATATGAAATAGCCAGCTATGAGAGCGACAAAAGAGCCGGCAGTGCCCGGTGCTGGCAATGATGTGCCAATTGGGCCAAGTGTTGCTATATTGCGGGCAAGTGACATCAGCTCATCTCCTTTGCCATCGGCAAGGCTATCGTGGCAGCTGCTTGCGCGGCTATGCCTTCGGCGCGTCCAGTAAAGCCGAGCTTTTCAGTCGTTGTTGCTTTTACTGATACGCGGCTCATTGGAATGTTACATAATGAAGCCAGCTGCTCGCGCATTTTATCGCGATGCGATCCAATTTTTGGTGTCTCGCATAGAATGGTTACATCAACGTGGCGTAATTCCGCGCCTGCCTTGATGATTTTATCAACAGCATATGTTAAAAATTGATCAGATGATGCACCCTTCCATTTATCATCGCTAGGCGGGAAGTGCATACCAATATCACCATCACAAAGAGCGCCAAATATCGCATCACAGAGGGCATGAATCCCAACATCACCATCAGAATGTGCATCAAGCGCTTGGTTATGTTCTACGCCAATGCCACAAATCATGATTGGTCCAGTTCCTTCTGAAAAACGATGCACATCAAAGCCTGTGCCAGTACGAAATTCGAAATTCATATTTTGGTCTTTCATTTTTTCAAGGTCAGCTTGCCAAGTGATTTTATCTAGTCGTTCATCGCCATCTATGGTGAAAACATTCAACCCTGCCGCTTCTAGCATCATGGCATCATCTGTAATCATACTAGTTTGTAAATCATTTGCGTTATGAAGATTTTTTATTATTTGGGCGTTGAAAAATTGCGGGGTTTGCACGCGCCGCAACAAATCACGCTGAAGTGTTTTCTTAACGCTTGTCTGATTTTTATCATCAACTTGCTTAATGGTATCTGCTACCGGAAGAACAGGTATAACACCATCATGTCCATCTTTAAGTGCCTTTATTCCATCGTCTAGTATGTGAGAGGGAATAAAAGGGCGAGCCGCATCATGAATGGCAACATAATCTGCGTCGCTGTCCTGCAATTGTGCTAATCCTGCTTTTACTGACAAATGTCTTTCTGAGCCGCCAATAGTTACAACAATATCATCTGCGGCATGTTTTTTTGCGAGCTCTTGCGCATCATTGCTAGCCACTACCAGAACAATTTTTCCAATATTCTTGTGATTTACAAAGGAGTTAAGCGCGTGTTCATAAACAGCTAACCCGTTTATGACTTCAAACTGCTTTTTAATGCCTTTCATACGACGCGCGGCGCCTGCGGCAAGTAATACAACATCGCAAATTTGATTGGAATTCATGTCGCGTTAGGCTCATTTGGTACAAAGGTTTACTAGGCTTCGTTATTTTTACCGCAACCTGAACATATCTGTCTATGAGATTGAAACGGCAATCTGTTTAAAGGCTATGTATTTATTGTGTAAAAAGTGAGCATTTATGATATATTGCCTAATATTTAGGCAGTCACTGCTTTTGGGATATCTATGCAATATGGCGCATAAGCAACTAAACATTGGAAATGTAATTTTACCACATAATGTGGTTCTAGCGCCTATGTCTGGCATTACAGACAAGCCCTTTCGCCATGTCGTGAGAAAATGGGGTGGGGGTCTTGTTGTATCTGAGATGATCGCGTCTCACGCATTTCTGCAAAATGTTTGGATAGAATTACAGAAGTTAAAAGGGGCAGCTCATGACGAGGCGCCGCTATCCATACAAATTGCCGGATGGGATCCAGCAATGATGGCCGAGGCAGCAAAATTAGCTGAAATGAGCGGCGCACAAATCATTGATATCAACATGGGCTGCCCTGCTAAAAAAGTAACAAACCGCCTATCTGGTTCAGCATTAATGCAAGATGAGTTGGCAGTTGCAAAAATATGCCAGGCTGTTGTGAATGCGGTAAGTCTGCCTGTAACATTAAAGATGCGTTTGGGTTGGGATGATGAGCATAAAAATGCACCTACAATCGCCCGTATAGCTGAGGCTGAGGGTATAAAACTTCTTGCTGTTCACGGGCGCACGAGAACACAAATGTATAAAGGCAATGCCGATTGGTATAAAATTGCAGAAACAGTTGATTCAGTGTCTATTCCAGTGTTTGCAAATGGTGACATCACATCATTACAAGATGCGAGTGATGCTATGAAATATTCTGGAGCGGCTGGTTTGCTGGTTGGAAGAGGCGCTGTAGGACGACCGTGGTTCATTGCACAAGTAGCTGATCAC
>WTHW01000102.1 GCA_011526395.1 Alphaproteobacteria bacterium | reverse complement strand
ATGCTAACAAGGCGTAATGATCAGTCCCTAGAATTTGATTATGCAAAGGTCACAGAAAAAAGCAGGGAAAACCCTGTATTTTACGTTCAATATGCCCATGCTAGAGCGCGCTCAGTATTTCGCCAGAATGATGCAATACAAGAGTTTCAAGATGCCGATTTATCAGTGTTAAATGATGACCTTGAAGTCAGATTAATTAAACAACTCGTCAGCTGGCCTCAGTTGGTTGAAGCTGCTGCAAAAATGCATGAACCGCACCGCATAGCTTTTTATCTGATGGATTTGGCCGCAGCTTTCCATAGTTTATGGAATGGCGGCAGAGATAATCCTAGTTTAAAATTTATTCAGCCAGAAAATTCTGAAGTCACAAAAGCGCGTATGTATCTTGTCAACTGCACCTCACTCGTGATTAGATCAGGTCTAGAATTGCTGTCCATAACACCAGCAGAGGAGATGTAGACAATGCGCGAGGATACCTCGACACAAAGAGCATTTTCACCGGCACTGATAATTGGCGCAGTTGTCGCAGTGATAGCTTTGTCATCTATTGGTGTGGTTATCGTTCAGAATATGTCCACTAATGGTCCTGTTGATGTGGTGGTTCTGAAGTCAGAAACGTCAAGCTTTAAGGAAAAGCCAGCTGAAGAGATCCCAGATGATGATGCTGGCTCATCCTCCTCAGTCATGAATATGTTGGATGACCTCACTGAAAACAAAGATGATATCGAAGTATTGTCATTAAAGACTGAAACACCTGAAATGCCGGAAATCCAATTGCCAAAGGCAGAGGAGGAAACATCTTCGGCTTCGCAAGAAACAAGCGAACTTCAGGAAACTGAAGAAGACAATGTCAACGAGGTTGTAAGTGTCGAACAAGATGAAGATAGCAATAAGCCGGTAAAGCGTCCTTTAACGCCGCTTGTTAGTAAAAACACGGCTGGTTCTGGTCCGTCTATGATGGTTCAACTAGCTGCTTTTAGAGATCAACAAAAGGCTGAAGAAGTAGCAGCACTATTAACAGAAAAACATAAAAGCCGCCTTCAGGGTTTGGGACTTGGTATCATGCCAATTGAAACAAACAATTCAGGTGTATTTTGGCGTGTTATTACAGAGGCATTGCCATCAGAAGATGCGCGAAACTTGTGCGATGAATTAAAGCGAGCAGGTCAAGATTGCATTTTCAGAAAAGTGGCAACGCAATAAGAAATATGTGTAAATGTCTGATAACATAACATTTTCTGACAATAGCAATGATGAAACGGGTGGGGCAGGTCAACAGCTTGGGCTATTTGTTAATCTTGAGGGATTTGAAGGACCAATCGACTTGCTCTTGTCACTGGCACGTGAGCAAAAGGTCGATCTAGCCAAAATTTCCATTCTGCCCCTAGCTGAACAATATCTATCATATATCTCCACCGCGAGAGAGCTAAACCTTGAAGTGGCTGCCGACTATTTGGTGATGGCTGCTTGGCTGGCATATCTGAAATCACGTCTGCTATTACCTGAAATTGAAGCAGAAGATGATGAAGAAGTTATCGATATGACAGATGCGCTTCGTTATCAGCTTCTGAGACTTGAAGCTATGCAAACAGCCGCCAAAAGATTGTCCTCATTGCCAAAGCTAGGCAAGGCGCGTTTTGCAAGAGGTATGCCTGAATATTTTTCCAATACAGAACGTCCGTTATGGACAGCCACATTATATGATTTGCTAGCAGTATATGGTGATATGCGCTCACATGACGAGGCGCAGACACTGACGATTGCGGCAACTAGGCTTTATTCTGTTCAAGAGGCTTCAGGGCGTTTGCGTCATTTGTTAAAATCCTCTCCGGGATGGACTGTCTTGGAACAATTTTTGCCGCCGAATTTAAAGAAACCACTAGATAAACGTTCGGCCATTGCGTCACATTTCGTAGCTTCACTCGAATTAGCGAAAGAGGGAGTTGTTAATCTTCGTCAACAATCTCACTATGGCCCTCTTTATTTGCGTGTGAAGGAGCTATCTTGATATGACTGATCAATCACAGACATTTCCCGAAGCTTTATTGATGAAATCAAAGCTTATCGAAGCTGTCATTTTTGCAAGCGCGACACCGGTAAAGGCAAGAGACTTAGTAATTCACTTATCTGATGAAGGTCAGTTACAGTCAGTTATATCAATCATACAAGATC
>WTHW01000088.1 GCA_011526395.1 Alphaproteobacteria bacterium | reverse complement strand
GGTAAAACAACGCGAAGTTCACCCTTTACGCAAAGCCACACTAAGAAATGTAGTGGACCCTTATACAGCTATGTTGCTAGCCCTTGAAGATCTTGAAAAAAATGGGCTTTGTGACGGTAAATACCGTGTGTTTGATGGCAGACGACGCTCTGAGCTTCTTCTGAAAGATCTTGGAACAACAATCTTATCTGCTGAAGAAGATGGTCAATATGCTGGAGAAGCATATATTTGCGGCTCAGCTAGCAAATTATTAGGCGGGCATAAACTAGATAGCGACTATGACCCAGATGAAGAGCTAGATTTTGAAAAGGTGAAAATCTTTGTGGGCAAGATAAATGGCAATACCCTTATGCCTGTTCGCATTGAAATGTCTGGCCTGCTAGGATCTATTTCAGCTAACCTAGATATGACAACTTCTAGCTTTGATTAAGCCTTATTTTTTGTGATCATCACGCGCAAATGCCTATGCAATTTTTGCATATTATCAAACCACCCATCTGGATAGTCTGGCCTTTTGACAAGATGAACATCAAGACCAAGAGCACGCGCTGCTGCTAATTTACCAGCGCTTGCCTTGCCACCTGATAATTTTACTGCAATGGCTGTTACACGCAACTTGCGAAATAAAGCTTCTTCTTCTGCGGCCTTTGCTAGTGGTTTGGCCAACATGATATCCAATTTTTCTGGCAAATCCTGAAGCGCCATTTTAGGTGGCTCAATCATGCGTGCGGTTATCTTCTGTGAATAAGTGGCAGGTAAGTGTGATAAGGCTTCATGCCCACCTGCAAGAAATAAATGTTTTGTTTTCACGGCATCAAATAACGCATCCCAACTCTCGTGATAATGCCAATAATCTCCCTTTAGGGGCTGCCATGGCGCCCGCAGATATTGAAGATAAGTGACATCGGCTTTATTTGCCGCTTGTCTTGCATTGGCACTAATCTGTGCGGCAAAAGGATGCGTGATATCGATGACAGCTGTGATGCCATTATCAAGCAGGTATGTTTCCATGCCTGTAGCACCATCTATTTCTGTGCCATCATCTTGGATGGATGAAAAGCCGCCAACACGCGTTTCAACATGAAAATCAGGTGCGTTCGATGTGACACCTGCCAGAGATAGCACAATCTGTATTTGTCGGTCATTTTGCCAATGGGAAATAAAATCACGCGCCTCTTTTGTGCCGCCAAGCACTAACCATTTTTGGCTCATGCCACCTACCCTTTATAATCTGAGAGAAAGGTGCCATCACGTGACACCAATAATATCTCAACTTCTATATCAGTATCTCTTAAAAGTCCCTTCACTTTTTCATGCGCTCTTTGAGAGATAATCTGACATAAGGCTTGTTTCTGCTCCTCAGAGGCAGACTGCAACACCTCTAATGCACTATTCGCCTTTAGGATTGCTTCATGGTCCATGCCACAAGAATCTCCCCAATCAGCCAATAATTTGAAATCCACCTGACTGCGTGCAGAATGCAAATCAATCGCGCCTTGCGCTAATTTGGTAAATTTTGCAAACCCACCTGCGAGCGTGATTTTTGGGATGGGATTTTTCCGCAAATATTTCAGCAAGCCCCCAACAAAATCACCCATATCCAAACAGGCAATATCATCAAAATCATAGCGGCTCTTTGCCAATGCTTCTGATTGATTGCCCGTGGCACCAAGTGCGTGACCAATACCATTTGCGCGCGCCACATCTATCCCGCGATGAATAGATGCAATCCACGCTGCGCATGAAAATGGCCGCACAACGCCAGATGTGCCAAGTATTGAAATGCCGCCTGTAATGCCAAGACGGGGATTCCAAGTCTTTAATGCAATTTGCTCGCCATCGCGCACATGAATTGTAATGTCGACATCTTGAGAGCCGCCAAGATTATTGGCAAGTGATGCGATAGCATCTGTCATCATCTGGCGTGGCACAGGATTAATGGCAGGCTCACCAACTTCTATCGGAAGGCCTGCTTTGGTAATTGTGCCAACGCCCTTGCCTTGCAAAAAACGTACACCTTGTCCTGCTCTACCAAAGGATACTTCGCCCAGAATCAAGGCGCCATGCGTCACATCAGGATCATCTCCTGCATCTTTGATGATGCCAGAAATTGCGACATTTTCCTCTAAACTTGTCTCTGTTACATCTAGCGATGCTGTTTTGCCGCTAGGCGTCTCAATATTGACGCTTTTCGGAAACTTGCCTGTCATCAGAGCGGTATATGATGCTGTAATTGCTGCGGTTGCGCATGTGCCTGTCGTCCAGCCAAAACGAAGATTGGTTGTTAAAACTCTGGCCATGAAATTGCTCCCGCAAGCAAATGAAAATAGTGGTTTGCCATAACAACCATTTATGGCACATCACAAGAAAGATGATACAATGGCAAGACTAGACTTGTCTAATTTGTTAATAACAAATCAATAGGCGCCTATTAAAAAGAGTTACTGGTTAGATGACTGACAATCAAGACTATATCAAGCCTGATTTGCCTGCTTTGGCAAAGGATGGCTGGCCAACACTTGAAAAAGGGTGGGTATGGCTTGTTGGCGGTGGTCCGGGCGATCCCGGCTTGTTGACACTTCATGCGCTCAACGCCCTCAGGCAGGCTGATGTTATTGTCTATGATGCGCTTGTAGATGAGCATATTTTGCAATGGGCGAATCCAGCTGCTGAAATTGAATATGCTGGCAAAAGAGGGGGGAAGCCATCTCCTTTGCAGCGCGATATTTCAATGCGCCTAATTGAGCTAGCGCGAGCTGGCAAGCGGGTATTGCGTCTTAAAGGCGGCGATCCTTTCGTCTTTGGCAGAGGCGGCGAAGAAGCGCAAACTCTTGTTCAGGCAGGTATTCCTATTCGCATTGTACCCGGCATTTCAGCTGGCATAGGTGGCCTTGCCTATGCTGGCATCCCTGTCACACACCGCGATGTTAACCAAGCTGTCACATTCCTATCAGGTCATGACCGCACAGGTCTTGCGCCCTCTGCTATAAATTGGCAGGGCATTGCAGATGGCAGTCAGGTCATCGTTATGTATATGGCAATGAAACATCTGCCAGAGATTGCAGAAAAGCTGATTTCAGCTGGGCGTGATCCACATGAGCCTGTTGCGATTGTTAGCAACGCCACACAAGCAGATATGCGCATTTTAGAAACAAGCTTGATAGATGCCGCCAAAGATGCCGCTCAATCAGATATGAAGCCGCCATCGATTATCTGTATCGGCAAGGTCACATTGATGCGTCAATGCCTTGATTGGATGTCACAAGCACAAGGCATTGCGCCGCGTAATTTAGATCCGCTTGGTGTGCGCGCACAAGCAGATAGCGCCTAATCAAAATGGCACAAAATGGCCTCATACTTGGCGCGGCAAGCTCAAATGCTGGCAAGACACTTATCACAACCGGCTTGCTAGCTGCTCTTTCAGCCAAAGGCCATGATATTATGGGCGCCAAGACTGGCCCTGATTATATTGACCCTGCCTTTCATCAAGCGGCTTGCGGGATACAGTCTGTCAACCTTGACCCCTTTGCGATGGATGTAGCCCAGCTAAAATATTATGCAGCGCATACGCCAGCACATAATCTTCTGATCGAAGGGGTTATGGGATTATTTGATGGTGCTGTTGGATTAAATGTATCAACCTCCACGCTAGCAGCCCAGTTGGGTTTGCCTGTTATCCTTATCATGAATGTGAGAGGCCAATCCCAAACAGCTGGCTATATAGCTGCTGCTTTGAAAAAATTACAACCTCTTATAAAAGGCGTTATTCTGAATGAAGTTGGCTCAGAGCGTCATGCCAATCTGATTGAAACTGTTTTATCAGATGAGGGGTTGCGCTGTTATGGAGCAGTGCCAACAGATGATGCCTTAAAAGTGCCATCTCGTCATCTTGGGCTTGTGCAAATGGCAGAGTTGCAAGCAGACCCCTCATGGTCAAATTTTATAAATAAGGCCGGGCAAATTATCGGCGATTCTTGTGATCTTAATGGCATCATGTCGGCCTTTGGCGCATTGCCACAGGCGGCAGATATCCATATCTCACCACCACCTGCTCAAAAAATTACTGTTATTCGTGATGAAGCTTTTGGGTTCACCTACCAGCATCAAATTGATAATTGGCACAGAGCAGGTGCGGATATAAATTTCATCTCAGCACTTGGTAATGAGGCAATTGATAAGGATACCGGATTTGTTTATTTACCCGGCGGCTACCCTGAATTACATCTCCCAAGATTGGCAAATAACCAGCTGTTTTTTAACAGCCTCAGAGCCTTAGCAAACAAACAAGTGCCGATATATGGTGAATGCGGCGGCTATATGACGCTAGGTGAGGCAATCATTGATAAAGATGGCACATCTTATCAGATGGCTGGCTTATTGGGGCTTGTCACATCTTATCAAAAGAGGCAAAGGCATCTTGGCTATCGGCGCCTGACAACTGCTGCAAAGGCACCCGCCTATTTGCCGCAAATCGCCTATGGTCATGAATTTCACTTCACAACCACCATCACAGAAACTGGTGATCATCTGTTTGAAGCGCAAGACGCTGCTAGCAATCCGTTGGGAAAGACGGGGCTTATCAATGGCTCTGTTTGTGGCTCATATTGCCACATTATTTAAACTAGTCGCCTAGCGCTCTGCCCTTTTCAGTGCGAAGCACATGTACGTGATCTGCATCATATAAAACAGAATCACGGAACCCGCCAGCATAGCCAAGCGCACGACCAACAAAGATTAGAGCTGTTCTTGTGATCTTGGATTCTCTTACTTTTTGTCTGATGTCAGATAATGTGCCATGAATGAATTCTTCATCTGGCCAGCCAACACGATAGGCAACAACCACTGGACAATCTGCACCATATTTTGGAGTAAGGACACGTTCAATTTCACGCAAATTACGCACCGATAAATGAATTGCCAATGTGGCACCTGTTGCCCCAAGCGTTTCCAAATCCTCACCCTCTGGCATGGCAGATGACTGCATAGCTGTTCTGGTCAGAATAATAGATTGCGCAACTTCTGGTATGGTTAATTCTGTTCCCATTGCAGCAGCGGCCGCCGCATAAGCTGGCACGCCGGGGCAAATTTCAAAAGGAATTTCCATCTCATTCAAGCGTCTGATTTGTTCTGCGATGGCGCCATATAAAGATGGGTCACCTGAATGAACACGAGCCACATCTTGCCCCTTATCATGCGCTTCTTTCACAAGCTTCATAATATCATCAAGTGTCAAAGAGGCAGTATCCATCACCGACCCGTCAGATGGTGCCTCTGCCACCACAGCTTCTGGTACAAGCGAGCCTGCGTATAAACAGACAGGGCATGATTTGATTAAATTCAAACCTCTGACAGTGATCAGGTCTGGTGCGCCGGGTCCAGCGCCAATAAAATAAACTGTCATAATATTACTTGTCCTTATCCAAATGTTTGGCATAGCCGCGCGGCGTGTAAATGGCCTCAGCGCGCCCTAAATTGACATGCCGTGATTGTGATGAGCCAATCATGACAACTGTGAGCATATCCACCTCGTTCACATCAAGGCTTGCAAGCGTACGGTAAGTTAGCTTTTCTTGAACACGGCCAAGATTACTTGCCAATAGCACAGGAACATCACCGCCACGATATTGCATTAAAATATCTTTGGCGCGCGCAAGCTGTGTTTTGCGACGCATTGAGACAGGGTTATAGAATGCAATAACAAAATCACCTGCGCCTGCACCATGAAGTCTTTGTTCGATGACCTCCCACGGCGTTAGCAAATCAGATAATGAAATCGTGCAGAAATCATGACCCAATACAGCGCCAGAACGCGCGGCGGCGGCTTGCAAGGCTGATATGCCGGGTGCTGTGATAACCTCAACACGCTTGGCACCCTCACTCACACCGCCATCATCTTCGGCTCTAGCAAGCAATTCAAACACAAGCGCACCCATTGCATAAATGCCTGCATCACCCGAACAGATAAGAGCCACATCTTGGCCCTTCGCTGCTTCTTCGAGTGCTGTACGACATCTCAATTCTTCCTCGCCAAGAGCAAAATGCATGGCAGGTTTTTTCGCCGCGCTTGCGCCTAGCAAATCTATATAGAGGCGGTAGCCAACAAGCAAATCTGCCTCTGCTATCAGGCGGCTTGCTTCTGGTGTGCGCCATTCAGACTTACCAGGCCCTATCCCAATTAACGATAACTTGCCGGGCTTGCGACCAGCATCTGATATTTGTGATTGTGCCATTTTCGCAATGGCGATTGTGGCATTGGCTGATTTGACTTTTGTGACAACCAATTCAGCACCTTCACCAGCCAAAGCCAAGGCAGAGGCTTCACTAACTGATGGCGTGCCGACTTCTGCTTCGACGATATCTGACGGGTCTGTCACCTTATCTGATAAGGCTGCGAGCGTGTCTTTATCAAAGACGCGAAACGGTACATTTAGTTGTGTTGCCAAAGACAGCATGGCTGGCTCGTCAGCTTTTAGATCAAGCGAGCCAATCGCTGAAATCATGGCAGGGTCAATCTCTGCTGCTTGAATTGCGTTGTGAAATAAGTCTGATAATTCTTGCGCTGTACACCCTCTGGCACAGCCCGCACCGATCACCATATTTCGTTTATAATACACCAATTCAGATGGTTGCGGCGTGCATCGTTTAGACGCAAGCGTCACACGAACATCATCGCCTTGCTTGATAGCTGACAACCACCCTGACAGCTCACCAGCGCCTGATATATCCACCCCGGCACCATTCACAATATCGGCCATGATATTCTTGGCTTGTTCAGGATTGGCTAGCTGATATCCGTGAGGCGGCTCGTCAAGCGCCATGCCAGAGCCAACATCAGAGGCTGTTGTAATAGCGGCATGACCAGAGGTGATATCTGCTATCTTGCGCGCAATGGTAATGGCGCCATGATGACCACCAATCAAAGGCACAATAGATTGTCCATCCTCGCTTAGCGCGACAACAGGGCTATCCTGCCATTTATCTGAAAGATACGGCGCAAGCGCACGTATGATGATGCCTGATGCACAAATGGCAATAATGGGCCTGCCTGCAAGAAACAGCTCAACTAAATGGTCAATGGTTGACTCAAAACTAGCACTTGCTTGTGGCATGCGGCTTTTCAGGCCATGTACTTCGCCGCCTAGCTCTTGTGCTAATTGAGTGCCAAGGGCAAATCCCTTTTCACTGAGCGCAACATAGATGAGGGCATTATGGTCAATCTCTTTTAAAGCCATTCATCATTACCTTTATATAATAATACCATTGAGAAATATGGCGCATCTTCAGGCGCATCTGTGAGCTTACATGCATTTTGATGAGGCAAACTTGCATGGCTGATATAATAAGCCTCGTCAAGCAGACCCATATCATCTAGCAACGTACGTAGGCGTGATATATGACGGCCCACCTTCATGATGGCAACACCTTGCGCCGATGAAATGGCTTGTCTTAAACCCTCATCTGACATTGTTGCGGGCATAATGCTCATCATATCCTCGCGCGCGACAAGAGGATGATGAATAGCAGATGCACAAGCCGTCATAGCCGTTATGCCGGGAATGATTTCAACATCATAATCATCACGAAGACGCGCTAAAATATACATGAAAGAGCCAAAGAATAGCGGGTCGCCTTCGCATAAGACAACAACATCAAATCCTTCATCAAGCTTGTCTTTGATTTGCTTTGCGCCTTCATCATAGATAGCTTGCGCTGGCGCCCTGCCGATACGCATTGGCACAATCATTGGAATTTCAACGCCGCCTTCAGTAATGGCGTCAGCAACAATCGAGCGCGAGAAGCTGATACCTGAATCAGGAGCCGGATAAGCAATCACCTTGGCAGCAGCGACAGCTGCCCATGCTTTGCGTGTAACAAGTTCAGGATCGCCTGGCCCTGTGCCTACGCCAATCAATTTACCTTTAGTCATTTTCACTACCTTCTGATTGCGCAACAAACACCCATTGGGTCACAGGCATTAACCCGCGCCAGCCAAAATAGCCACCAACTGGCTCTGCTTTATTGACAGCAATACGCGTTAATTGCCCACCATGGTGATGATGTGCTTCCAAGAGCAATGCTTCAGATTCAAGCGTAACAGCATGACACACAAGCCTGCCGCCCACCGGCAAATAATGCATGGCATCTGCAATAGACTGTGAAGATAAACCACCACCGATAAAGATGGCATCTGGCTCTGGCAACTTTGTCATTGCCTGACAAATATCACCCTCAATCCATAAAGCTGTTGGTGTTCCAAGCGCTTGTGCATTTGCTCTAGCTCTTTGCAATCTATCGTCACGATTATCAACGCCATAGGCGCGGCAACTATCGTAAGTGCGCGCCCATTCAATCGCAATTGAACCACAACCTGTACCAAGATCCCATAACACGCCATGCGGATGCGGCTGAAGTTTTGAGAGCGCACTGGCTCTGACATCTTGTTTTGTCAATTTACCATCGCTTATGAAAGCATCATCTGGCAGAACGCCCGATGCGCTGTGATGTGCCATTCGCCCAGCTGGCGATAAGTCTATTGCCAAGATACAAAAATCATCTAGCCCATTTGCGCTTTGCGTTTGCCACTCATTGGCTGTTTTGCAGATGTTGGTCTCCGCATTTGGGCGACCCAGTGCACTTAAAACTGTGATATGGGCGTCACCACAATTTCGTGCAATCAAGATATCAGCTACTTCAGAAATGGATTTCGCACCCTGTGGTATGACTAGCCATTTTGCAAATGGGTATATATGAGGAATGATGCGCGTTGCAGGACGGCCATGAATTGAAATCACTTCACAAGATGAAAGAGACCACCCCATATGAGAAGCTGCCAGCTGAATACCAGATAGCGCTGGCCAAATCTGTATGTTTTGATTTGGGAAATACCGCTTTATGGTTGCACCAGCCCCATAAAACATCGGGTCACCTGTTGCGAAAATGGCAATGGGATCATCCTTGTAATCCGCTAGCCTTGTCACAATATCTGAAAATGGTTTCGGCCAATCTTCGATAGTTTTTGCACCAGCATCTTGCAACATATTGTGAAACCGCTCATCAGCTATGACGAGCTTGGCATTGCGCAAAGATTGCACGTGCCAATCACGCAATTGGTCTGGACCTGTTTCATCTAGGCCGAATATCGCCCAATTTGAATGCATTTGATTTTGTGGCGCTATCATGATTTTTGCGCCTCAATGGCAAGAGCATTTACAGCAGCCGCCGCCAGTGCAGAGCCGCCTCTTGTGCCACGCAAGGTGATAAAAGGCACATCTCCTGCATCAGCTATCAGCGCATCCTTGCTCTCACTTGCCCCAACAAAACCAACTGGGAAGCCGAGGATGCAAGCAGGCTTGATATTGGTTTGCTGGATAACTTCGAGCAAACGGAATAATGCTGTCGGCGCATTACCAATGGCGATAATCGCTCCGTCTAACTGTTCTATCCATAAATCAATCTGAGCCGCTGAGCGAGTGGTGCCTGAGATTTCTGCCATCTTGGGAAGGCGTTTATCAGTGATAGTGGAAATGACAGGCATACCATCTGGCAGGAACCGCTTTGTAATCCCATAAGCCACCATGTCACAGTCACAAATGATGGGTGCCTTTTTGGCAAAAGCAGTCATGGCCGCTTTGAACAAACCGTCATCAAATCGGATTTCAGATACGATATCTGGCATACCAACAGCATGGATCAGACGAACGATGACCGGCTCTAGTTCCGACGGCACATGCGTCAAATCTGCAGATTCCCGAACGAGGCGAAATGAGAGATCATATATATCTTGACCTGATTTTATATAATCATACCCCACTATCTTATCCCCTTTTTTCCACGCCCCAGTTTTTTAGCTATTAGGACGCATCGTCCTTTTTCACTGGCTTGTGACTGCGAACTGATTCTGGACCAAGAGGGTGCTTTGCATGCGGATAAGGATGATGGTGATGCCCATGATCGTGGTGATGAGAATGATCATGATGATGCCCGTGATCATGTGCGTGATCATGAGAATGACTATGGTCATGATGATGGTGATGATCTTGATCAAGACGGCACGCACCTGTGCAGAAATCTTGGCAAAGATTACAATCTTCAATACGAGAGCCAGGTGCAGATGCGCCCATGCCTTCTACATGATGGTGATGGCTTTCTTGCGGCAGCCCCACTTCTTCTTCAAAACCCAAAACAGCTGCACGATATTTACAAAGCGAGCAATTCATATGATTACTACCTTCGATAATTTCATGCACGCGCGCTTTGAATGTCTCCAACACTTTTGGATGATCGTTCAAATAGCCTGCTTTCACAAATTGCATCTCAGGGTTGCGTGCGGCAACGGTATCCGTGAAGCCATAAATGCGGTCAATCAAAATGCCAGAGAATAAGAAGTATGGGAAGACAACCACACGCTTGTAGCCAAGGCGAGATACGTGATCAAGGCAAGGCTCAACCAGCGGGAACGTCACACCAGAATAGCCAGTCTCGCACCAACCAAAGCCCATACCTTCCCACAGCATGCGGGCAATCTTTGATACATTTGAATTTGCATCTGGATCAGAGGCGCCGCGCCCGATGACAACAAGACATGTTTCATGCAATGGCACTTCACCATGTTCTTTGTTTGCAGCGTCAACAGCTTCTTGGATACGCTCGCCAGCTGCGCGGATCATATTTAAATCAACAGCCAATTCACGGCCATATTGGATTGTGATCCCTGTCTCTTCAGCATAGGCGTTTAGAACAGATGGAATATCATTTTTGGCATGACCTGCGGCGAATAACATGCCAGGCACAGCCAATACATGATTCACACCTTGTTCGCGCAATTTATCCAAGCCTGTGCGTATGACAGGATTCGCAAACTCAAGATAGCCATATTCAACAGGCCAATCACCAAACATACCGCCTAATTTGCGAGATGCGCTTGCAAATTCATCTACTGCTGATTGAGAACGAGACCCATGGCCACAAATCATAACACCGTATTTTTTCGCCTCAGCCATTTGCGAGTTCTCCTGTCTCATCTTGAACATCATCATCTGAATTTTCGTTAGACTCAGCATCTGCTTCCACTGCGTCTTTTTTCGCTTTATTTTTTGCGCGCATAGCAAGAAGCGCTGCCATTGCAGCTGCCGCGGCAAGGCCTGCTAGCCCAATTAGATGTCCATGGCCTGCCACTTCGCCAACATGTCCGATATGTGCATTCGCACTAGATATGAGCATTAAGCTCACAACGATATATCTTACTAGGACAGTCAGCATTTTATCTTACCTCAAATAATACAAATGATGGCACTTGTTTTGTGTCAGTCACATAATGTTAAGGGAGCGTCAGGGTCAGTGACTGGCATGTAATATCCGCATGCCAATAACTAGCATTAGTTCGCGTGTTTTCAATGCCGGAGCTCGGATTTTTCAAGCCCCTAGATGGGTCGCTGTCACCGAGTCAATTTTCACCTATAATCTTAGGCTCCGATAATGTATTCATACTAACTTTGACAGCAACCTGCAATGTCTTAAAATGCGACATAGATTGTAACATTAGCAACGCAAATGCAAAAGACGAGCCGAAACAGAAAGGGCGAAGATGGAAGTTTTATCCTATGAACAGCTTAGCTCTCCTTTTGTTCTGCTCGCTCTAGCTATTATCCTTGATATGATTTTCGGCGAGCCACAATTTTTATGGTCTCGCATCACCCATCCCATTGTGTTGTTTGGCAGGTCTATTTCATGGCTAGAAAGGCGCTTCAACACCCGGTCTGTTGCTGGCAGGACTAGACGGCTATTTGGTGTGGTTGCCATCTTGATTTGGGTAGCCATTGCCATATCTGCCGGCTTACTTGCCAATAGCGCAATCGCACTTTTACCAGCCCCTCTTAATTTTCTGATTGAGTGCGTCATCATTGCAATATTACTCGCCGGCAAATCTTTATATGAGCATATTGAGGCAGTGCGCAAACCATTGGCAGAGGGCGATATCGAAGGCGCGCGTTTTGCAGTTTCCATGATTGTCGGACGGGATACATCACGGCTCGATAGCTCTGATATTGGACGCGCTGCCATTGAGACAGGTGCCGAGAATTTATCAGATGGCATCCTTGCCCCAGCGATTTGGTATTTGTTGGGCGGTTTACCGTTATTATTTGCCTATAAGATGATAAATACAGCTGATTCTATGGTGGGGTATAAATCAGCGCGCTATTACGCATTTGGGTGGGGCTCTGCTATCTTGGATGATATTGTCAATTTTTTCCCCGCCAGAATTACTGCTTTATTGATCATGATAACCGCATTTTTGCAGGGGACTGCCGGGCAAGCTTTTCGCGCTATGAAAAACGATGCTAGCAAGCATGCATCACCAAATGCCGGATATCCTGAATCAGCGATGGCAGGCGCGCTTGGCCTTCGCCTTGGCGGCGCAAGATGGTATCGCGGACATTTACTATCCTTGCCAGAAATGAACCATCAAGGGCGCGATGCTATATCACCTGATGATATTGAAAACGCTTTATCTATGCTGTGGCATACGCTTGGGCTAACAGCGATAGCATCATTGATGATTGGATTTTGGTTTTAGATATTTGCAATTTTTAGCAATGTCTCAATATCTAAATGCTGTTCTATATGCGCGGCTAATTTATCTAGCTCTTCCTCAACAACATCCTCAAAATTAATCACCTCACTCGTGCCACCAAGTGATGCTAGCAATGCAGAACGATAGGCATCCGAGGCAAATAGCCCATGCATGTAACAGCCACGCACGCGGCCTGATTTATCTTGTGCGCCGTCAGCAACATCACCATCAGAACCGTTCACGATTACCATTGGACGCTGACAATCATCCCCGCTCGTGCGGCCCATATGAATCTCATAACCTGTAACGGGTAAGTTTTCTGGCACAGTCATGCCTGATACATCAGTCACAATCTTGCGACCATCTAGAACTGTTTCAATATTTAGGAAACCAAGACCTTCGGCAGAGGCTGGCGGGCCTTCAATGCCATTTGGGTCATGAACCATTTTACCAAGCATTTGATAGCCACCACACAAGCCAATCACATGGCCACCGCGGCGAATATGCGCGCTGATATCTATGTCCCAGCCTTGCTCTTTCACATAGGCAATATCAGAAATAGTGGCTTTTGAGCCAGGCAATAAAATGAGATCAGCATCACCGGGGATTGCCTCTCCCTCGCCGACCAATGTCAATTTCACTTGGTCTTCTGCTGCAAGGGGATCCAGATCATCGAAATTTGCTATGCGTCTTAATACAGGCACTGCGATATGAACATGTTTATCCTCGCCAGCTCTTGCTTTTGCTGATAAATCCAAAATATCTTCAGCAGGCAATTTCGATGCGCCGGAAAACCACGGCAATATGCCAACTCCTTGCCAGCCTGTTGCTTTTTCAATTATCTTCATTCCATCGTGGAATAAGGTTGTGTCGCCTCGAAATTTATTAATAAGAAAAGCCTTAATGCGCGCCGCATCATCCTGACTTAACACATTATCTGTGCCGACTAATGAGGCGATAACGCCGCCTCTATCAATATCACCTATCATCACAACAGGTACATCTGCTGCCTCAGCAAAGCCCATATTTGCGATATCACCCTCGCGCAAATTCACCTCAGCCGGGCTTCCTGCCCCTTCGATAATGACGAGATCATAGTCACGATGCAGCCTGTCAAAACTCTCTAATACGGGGGGCAATAATTTTGACTTCTGCGCACCATATTCACGGGCGCGCATTGAGCCAAAACGCTTTCCTTGCACAATGACTTGTGCGCCTGTATCTGTTTCTGGCTTTAGCAAGACAGGGTTCATATCTGTATGAGGGGCCAAGTAACAAGCGCGTGCTTGCAAGGCTTGCGCACGGCCAATCTCGCCGCCATCAGTTGTGACAGCCGCATTATTCGACATATTCTGCGGCTTAAAAGGCACAACCTTTAAACCTTTTTTCGCAAAAGCACGACACAGGCCTGCCACAAGTACAGACTTGCCGACATTAGATCCTGCGCCCTGCAGCATAATAGCGCCTTTACGCATCATTGCCCTCGATTTGATATGGTGAGACGGTTTCTAAAACTCAACGCCAATTTGCGCTTTGATGCCTGAACGGAAGGGATGTTTTACCAACTCCATTTCAGTAACAAGATCAGCAATCTCTATTAGCGGTTCAGCCGCATTGCGCCCTGTTAAAACAACATGTGTCATATATGGCTTTTCATTTTCTAAAAACGCGGCCACCTCAGCGACGTCAATATAGCCATAGCGCAACGCAATATTGATTTCATCAAGCAATACCATCGTGATGCTCTCATCACTGATTAGCTCTTTAGCCTTTGCCCATGCTTTTTGCGCCATTTCAATGTCTCTGTCTCTATCTTGGGTTTCCCAAGTAAAGCCCTCGCCCATTGTATGAAAAGCGCATATTTCAGAATGATATTTTGTGATTAGATTGCGCTCGCCAGTATCCATCCCACCTTTAATGAATTGGACAACGCCGCATTTCATATCATGCGCGATACAGCGAAAAATCATACCAAAGGCAGCTGATGATTTACCCTTGCCCTTGCCTGTATGAATGATAACAAGGCCTTTTTTATCTGTCTTCGTCGACATGATTTTATCACGCGCTTGCTTCTTTTTTGCCATTTTTTCATTGTGACGGCTGCTATCATCAATCATATGACTTATCCTTCATTTCCAGTGACATGCTATAATCTAGCGTGATTTTTGAAGCTGTTCTAGTGCTTGATGTACAGCATTGCGTCTTGGCACCCATAAACCACGCCTGATGGCCTCTTCAAACCGATTTACCATATCCAGATAAGCATCATAATTGACGTCCGATAAGAAGCTACGAACATCTTCATTTTCAATATAGGCTTCGAATAAGGCATTAAAATGGGCATCTCTGACCTGACCTGTGGTGGCTGAGAAGGCAAACAAATAATCCACTGTCGCTGACATCTCAAAGGCGCCCTTATAGCCGTGACGCATAACAGATCCTATCCATTTTGGATTGCTGGCGCGGCCACGAACGACACGGGCAATCTCTTCATCTAGCCGCCTTGTTACAGGCGCTTCTGCTAGAGAATGGTCGTTGAAATAAATTGGAACATCCGTGCCCTTTGCCTTAGCAATTGAGGCAGATAGGCCGCCGATAAATTGGTAATAATCATCTGAATCAAGAAGGTCATGTTCACGATTATCTTGATTGTGAATAATGCCGTCTGATTGTTGTAAGCGTGAGACCATATCATCTTTGGCATCCACACCATCTGCGCCAGCCCCATAGCCATAAGATGACCAAGCAAGATAGCTGTCAGCAAAATCATCTCTATCCTGCCAGATGCCTTCATCTATTAATGCTTGCAATCCAGCGCCATAGGCGCCCGGTTTCGAAGAGAAGACACGTAGTGAGGCAAGCCGTGCCGCACGGCTATCATCTTCGCCACTTGCTTTCAATTCAGACAGCCTTTCAGAGACATGCGCTGCGATGGGGTTTTGATCATGCGGCTCATCTAGATTTGCGATGGCAATGGCTGCCTTATCAATAAGTGCCATTTGTTGCGGGAAGGCATCTCTAAAAAAGCCTGAACAGCGAAGCGTTACATCAACACGTGGACGTCCCAATTCTTCTAGCGGGACAATATCAAATCCCGTGACACGCCGGCTGTAATTATCCCATTTTGGCGTTACACCCATTAGCGCAAACATTTGGGCGATATCATCACCGCCTGTTCGCATATTGGCCGTTCCCCAAGCAGATAAAGTCAAAGCACGTGGCCACTCACCTTCTTCCATAACATGGCGTGATAACAATGCTTCAGCTGACGCTTTTCCGACCTTCCATGCGGTTGGTGTTGGCAGCGCGCGTGAATCAAGGGAATAGAAATTACGCCCTGTTGGCAAAGTCTCTGGCCTGCCTCTTGTCGGCGCACCTGACGGACCTGGCGCAATAAAGCGCCCATCAAGCGCGCGCATCAGGGCATCTGACTCACTAGAAGCACATGAGGCAATAGCCTGCCTTATGACAGGCAGTGCATCGTCTATGATAAGAGCAGATGCAGGGCCAATCGCACTGTGATTGCCTGCAATCATCTCGCTAGCTAATGTTGCAATTCGCTCTGATGTATCACCATTATGGCGCCATGGATCATCACTAATTATGTCCAATATCTTCGGCTTTGCGCCGTGATAAGGTTCAGCTCTAACAGCTGTTAGCGGGTCGAAATCATCTAGTTGCAAATCATCAGCTATTGCACGATGCAATGAGGCATCCTTGCCGAGGCCTTCGCCACGCGGTGTGCGCAAAATTGCTGCAATCAAACCGTCTTGTGAGCTGTTTTCTGCATTGCGTCCATAAATATGAAGACCATCCCTGATTTGCAGCTCCTTGATATCACATAGAAAATTATCAAGCTTCATCAGCTTTTCAGGATCACTATCATCATCTGTGATGCCGCAATCATCAAGCAGACCAGCGGCTTGTGCTGTGGTTAAAACATCTTCCATTAAGGCCGCGCTACGCACGCTATCCATACCAGCTGCTTCGAAATATTCATCCATCAGCGCTTCCATACGACCTGTCACGCCGTGAGAATCAGCTAGCATCATTGGCGGTGTCAGATGATCCAATATAACGGCCGATGTGCGCCGTTTCGCCTGCGCGCCTTCTCCTGGATCATTCACAATAAAGGGATAAATATGGGGGATGGCGCCTATAACGGCTTCTGGGTAACAAGCAGATGATAATGCCAGTGCCTTACCCGGCAACCATTCCAAATTCCCATGCTTACCAAAATGGATGACAGCATCAATCCCTGCCTCATCTCGCAAATACATATAGAATGCAAAATAATAATGCGGCGGCACCAAATCTGGTGCGTGATAGGTTTCTTTTGGATCGATTTGGTAACCACGAGCTGGCTGTATGCCAACAAGCAAATTACCAAATGATAAAATGCCTAGATGAAATTTTTCACCGTCAAATTGTGGATCGCTCTCAATATCTCCCCAACGAGATATGACCTCTTCTTGCACCGTTTCTGGCAATGATTGGAAAGCCCTCTTATAGGCAAGCCCGTCAAAGGTAATCGTTGTGCGCCTGCCTTGCCAGCCTTGATTGGTTGGCCCTTCTTTTAGCATTGAAATTAAAGAGGCAGAGGTATCTGGCAGGTGACCGACCTCATATCCTTGTTGCTGCAAATCTTGCATCATTTCAAAAACTGATTGCGGTGTATCTAGCCCAACCCCATTCGCAATACGCCCATCCCGATTAGGATAATTGGCCAGAATCATGCCAATCTTTTTCGACTCATTTGGCTTTTCGCGAAGCATGCCCCACTTCGTGGCTAGCGTCATCACAAAGGCAATACGGTCTGCCAAAGGAACGAGTTTTACAAGATAAGCGAACGTTGCATCATCGCGCACTGGCTCTGACTTCACACCAACCGCCCGCGTTAAAATACGTCCGTCAAGCTCAGGCAGAGCGACATGCATTGCAAGATCACGAGGCGATAAGCCAGCTTGTGAATTTTGCCAATCATCAAATCGCATGGCGGCTGTGACAAGTTGCAAAACTGGTGCATCACAAACACCAAATGGCCCCGGCGATTGATGCAAAACCTTACTAATATCAGATGCGCTAGGATCAGATACTGCAAATGATGTCAGATTTAAAATCACATCAACCGAAAACTGCCGCAAAATATGCGTCACGATATCTGCAGAGGCTGCATCTTTTAAAGAGCTTACAAAAATAGGTACAGGATTTAGTCCATTAGATTGGGCTTGGCTAATCAACTCATCAACAACATCCAAATCCCCTGCAGCCAAAAGAGCGCGATAGAAAACAATCGCAACGACAGGATAACCAGCTTTATGCTCAGAGTGTAACAATGATATATCAATTTGAGGGTGCGATGGCCAATATAGACCTGCTGGCAAAAAAGATTGCGGTGGCGGCGCGTTATCTGTTTGCTTCAAAATATCAAAAAGAAAATCATAAAATGCAGTCGCATTGGCAGCACCGCCAGACACCAAATAGTGATTAGCGCGCTCCAATATATCTGATGATACTGTTGATAATGAGGCCAACTCCTCGGTCTGCTTACCCTCGCCAGATAGTGCTAGGAACGGGATATCTTTCGCGCGCGCGGCCGCTTGTAATTGCTCAACACCATAAGGCCAGTAGCTTTTGCCACCAAGCAGGCGAATGACAATCATTTTGGCAGATTGCACTGTCTTTTGGACAAATAGATCAACAGCGTAGGGATGTGACAATGCCATGTAATTCGCAAGTCTTATGCTGGCATTATATTTTGGCCCTGCAACACGTGCCGCTGTGCTTAACAGCAATAAATCGGTATCAGCAGAAGAAAGCATTATGATATCACCAGCAGGGATATCGAGATCGACAACCTCATCGCCGCCGAGATAACTTCCTGCTGATTCAAGTGATACCAAATGCATTACGGACTCTTATGATGTCAGGGCTGCTTCGATAGCATCCTTATCCAGACCTTTTAGGCCAATGATGACAAGCGCCCCTGTGTTCGGGGCTTGTTGGCTAGCAAAATAGCTGTCAACGCGGCTTCCAACGGCTTGCACGATTAATGGCAGTGCTTTACCCGTAATTTGCATAGCCCCTTTAGCGCGCAGAATTTGATGTGCGCGCGCAACATCACTTAGCCTCTGCTTAAAGGCTTCCCCATCAGCGATATCGCCGATTTGCAAAATGAAACTCTCAAACTCATCATGACCATGTTCATGATGGTGATGATCGTGGTCGTGATCGTGATCATCATCGTGATGATGATGGTGGTGGCTGTGACTAGCGCGCTCAAAATCGGCATCATCCATATGCAAGCCAAGAATAGCTGATACTGGCACATTATCTTTTGAGATTGTTATGGTTGGCGTTGGATGCTCAAGCTCTGCCAACAACTTATCTTTTACTGTTGCAATATCATCTTCAGAACACATGTCTGATTTTGAAATCAAAATCAAATTTGCAGCGCCGATTTGATCTTCAAACAACTCATCAATTGGACTTTCATGGTCCAATTCCTCATCAGCTTGGCGCTGGGCTTCAAGGGCTGCTTCATCGCCAACAACATAGCCTTGCGCGAGAGCGGGACCATCAACCAATGTGACAACGCCATCAAGGCGGCAGCGTGTTTTGATATCTGGCCAATTGAAAGCTTGCACAAGAGGTTGTGGCAAGGCCAAACCAGATGTTTCAATAATAATATGATCAGGTGGCGGCGTCTGTTCTAGCAATGCCTGCATCGATGGCAAGAAATCGTCAGCAACTGTGCAACAAATACAACCATTTGCCAGCTCGATAATGTCATCAGCGCGGCACGCATCAGACCCGCAATCATCTAGCATCATGCCATCAATACCAACATCACCAAACTCATTCACAATAAGGGCAAGACGTTTGCCATTTGCATTTTCAATAATGTTTCGAATGAGCGTCGTCTTTCCTGCGCCAAGAAACCCTGTGATAACAGTTGCGGATACAAGTTGGTTTTGCATGATTGCCCTCTGGGATGAAAGTCAGAATTACGGTGCTATAATGATAAATGTTGCAGATATTATCTGCAGATTCACGCCATCTTATAGACTATTTTTGCCACCTTGATACAACAGAAGCAAATCGACTTAAATCTGTTTGTTGCGAGATAAGCCCAAGACGCATCATGGATGGATAATTTTGATAAATTCTTGTCCAAAACCCATGCCGCGCAAGATGGTCGTGAAACTCATATATGCTCTCATCTTGTATAGTCACAAACAAGGGTTGCTGTGCAACTATCGTAAAACCAGCACCAGCCAGAATCTCCACTAGCTTTGATGATAACTCATATAATCGTTTGCTATGAGATATTTGCCATTCATGATCGCTTAAGGCAGTGAGAGCTATATCTATTGCTGGCTGGCTTATCGGCCATGGGCCAATGTCATCTGCTAATTTTGCAATGATTTCCTTGCCACCGATAGCAAAACCCACTCGGATACCGGCAAGGCCATAGAATTTGCCGACCGAGCGTAAGATGACCAAATTATCGTCGCCAGCATGAGGCATATATGAGTGCTCAGGCATGGCATCAACAAAGGCTTCATCGATAATTAACAAGCCATTTCTTTCCAACATCTTCTCATGATAATGTGCAATTTCATCATGTTCCCACAGGC
This sequence comes from Alphaproteobacteria bacterium, assembly GCA_011526395.1. Lineage (GTDB taxonomy): Bacteria > Pseudomonadota > Alphaproteobacteria > Puniceispirillales > Puniceispirillaceae > UBA685. Next base: position 3,364 of record WTHW01000088.1, on the reverse strand, counting down.
GCCCATCTGGATTATTTGGCTGACCCAAAATAATGATTTTGGCATCCTCTGGACAGCTATCACCGCCATCCACCTGATGACCTGCTTTTTCCCAACGATATCGATGTTCATTATAAGTTGGCTCTCGGCACCATACGATTTCAGACCCAGCCATAACATTTGGCAACATACCAAGTAAGCTTTGCGAACCTGCACCGCCACATATGGCTGCATGTGTGGGCACCTGATAAGCGCCTCGCGCCGCTTTGTACAAATCATCTAGCGCACTTGCCATGGGTAATTTCTGATAATGTGATGATGAAGGCAGCACCATGTCATATGCAATAGGAGAGATACCTGTCGACAGATCATACATCTGTTCAGGCGTCATGCCATATGCCTTTGCGGCCTCATCACTATTACCACCATGCTCTGCCATGATATTTCATCCTTTATTGGATTTGGCACTTGTCAATAAATGCTATCATTCTATGATCAGCGCTTACAGGGTTATTAGGATATAATCACTCACGTTGCAACGAAGCTTACAAACAAGGTCAAAAATGTCGCACAAACATATTTTTATCTTTGGTCTTGGATATGTCGGCCTACACCTTGCAGACGCGCTTGCACGCCAAGGCTGGCAGATAACTGGCACAACGCGCAATCCAGAAAAATTGCGTGCTTATTCAGACAAAGGATGGACTATCTTACCTTTTGAAGATGGCAAGCCAATAGAGAACCTATCACGATATTTGGACGATGCTACCCATGTTATCACCACAATATCAGCGTTAGTTGGGCATGATCCTGTGATGAATGTACATAGAGATGAGATGTCTAAATTCGAAGGCTGGAGCGGCTATGTTTCAGCGACTTCTATCTATCCTGACCAAGAAGCGGGATTTGTTGATGAGGACACCATACCAGCACCTGCGACCAAAAGAGGCCATGACAGGCTTGCCGCTGAAGAAATCTGGCAAGACGTTACAAATGCTGAAATTTTTCGTGTAGCAGGCATTTATGGGCCAGGCAGAAGTCCCTTTCAGGCTCTATTGGAAGGACGCGCCAAAATCATTGAAAAACCGGGTCACTTCTTCAATAGAATTCACCAGTCAGATATAACAGATATCATCATCGCTGCGATGGCGCATCCACGTGCGGGGCGCATCCTCAATTTATGTGACCATGAGCCAGCACCGCAGGGTGATGTGATACGATATGCCGCTGACTTACTGGGGGTTGCGCCGCCGACGCCCGTTGCCTTTGAAGATGCTGACCTTAGCCCTATGGCGCGCACTTTTTATGTATCACGCCGCAGGCTTGCCTCAAAATATGTGGGCAAGGAAATCCCTGTCACGCTAACCTATCCGACTTACAGAGAAGGTTTGCGCGGGATTTTTGAAGCTGAAGGCCACAAGAAATCCTAAGCTGAAATAACCGGGTCTAACGATCCATCTGCATAACGCTTTGCCATTTCAGGCAAAGGTAGAGGCTTTAGTTTTTCAGCCATACCTTCAGCGCCAAAACGGCAAAAACGGTCAATGCAAAGCTGTGTCATAGCATCACTCGCTGGAACAAGGAATTTGCGCAAATCAAATTCAGCTTTTTGCTCTGTGGCGATTTTGCGTATCATGCCAGTCATGGCAAGACGGCAATCTGTATCAATATTCACCTTGCGCACACCGCTCTTGATGCCTCGATCAATCTCTTCGAGAGGCACACCATAAGTTTGCGGCATATCACCACCAAACTCATTGAATATATCCTGCAATTCTTGTGGAACAGATGAAGAGCCATGCATCACCAAATGCGTATTTGGCAGACGCTGATGGATTTCTTCAATCACATTCATGGCAAGAATATCACCATCTGGTTTGCGGCTAAATTTATAGGCGCCATGGCTTGTACCCATCGCGATCGCAAGCGCATCCACTTTTGTGTCTTTCACGAAAGCCACAGCTTCATCAGGATTTGTTAAAAGCTGGTCATGAGATAAAACGCCTTCTGCGCCATGACCATCCTCTTGGTCTCCCATTCCGGTTTCAAGCGATCCCAGAACACCAAGTTCACCTTCGATTGAAGCACCTCTAGCATGCGCCATATCAGAGACCGTTTTTGTCACACCAACGTTATAATCATAATCAGCAGGCGTTTTGCCATCTTCTTTTAATGAGCCATCCATCATCACAGATGTGAAATCATAATCAAGGGCGCTTCGGCAGGTATCTTCCGAATTGCCGTGATCTTGGTGCATACATAAGGGAATGTCTGGATACATTTCTGACAGTGCTTTGATCATATGTTGCAACATAATATCACCAGCATAGTTTCGCGCGCCTCTTGAGGCTTGCAAAATCACAGGTGACTTTGTCTTTTGAGCAGCACGCATAATCGCAAGCCCCTGTTCCATATTATTAATGTTAAAAGCAGGCATGCCATAATCATGTTCTGCTGCATGATCTAGTAACTGGCGCAATGTGATCATCATTTGAGGTGCATTCCTTATAATGATTGGTGGTAATTTAAGATTTTTTTCACTTCATCTGATGACCCAAATATCAAGGGTATGCGTTGATGAAGTGAGGAGATTTCTTGATCAAGAATGGGGCCTGTGCCTGTTGTAGCCATACCGCCAGCTGCCTCAATCAAAAAGGCAATTGGATTTGCTTCATAGACCAAACGCAATCTGCCTGCCTCATATCCTTTGCGGCTATCTTGCGGATATAAAAAGACGCCGCCCCTTCGAAAGATACGATAAGAATCTGCAACAAGTGAGCCAAGCCATCGCATGCCAGAGTCTTTTGCCCCTGCGCCATAACTAATCTCATAAATATAGTCTTGAATTGGCTTCGGCCAGAAAGCAGCATTCGAGGCATTAATAGCAAATTCGGTAGATGCTTTTGGAATGTCTATCTGCCAATCCAAGCGCACAAACTGCCCGTCTTCTGATAACCCAAAGGCGGCAACTTCCTTGCCAAAACTCAGCAACAAGCTTGTTTGAGGCCCGTATACAAATAATCCAGATGCTAGCTGTTTGCGGCCAATGGGTGGCAGGCCATTTTGGCAATCAGATAAATCGAACAACGAAAATATCGTGCCGATTGTTAGGTTTGTATCAATATTTGAAGACCCATCAAGCGGGTCACAGGCAAGCCCTAATAAGCCTGTATTATCTATAGTCATAGGCTCTGACTGCTCTTCTGAATAATAGATGCCTATGCCTGTGTTTGAGATGGCTTTTGCAATAATATCATCAGACAAAACGTCAAGTTGCTTTTGACTATCGCCATCTTCATTCACGCCCCCTGCAAGCCCGCCAAGAGATGAGGCGCCAATGCCGTTCGCAGCTGATAATTTCGCTATCTCAATCGCTGCCTTACTT
>WTHW01000266.1 GCA_011526395.1 Alphaproteobacteria bacterium | reverse complement strand
TCGAAATGGCAAATAGGCGTTTTTTGGCAGCAATCTAGCCTAGGACATCGCACGTACATATCACGTAAAATAGAGAAAGAGGATAATCATGGGATTACTCATTGATGGCGTTTGGTCTGATGCTTGGTATGATACGAAATCATCTGGCGGTAAATTTGTCAGAGATATCTCACGATTCCGCAATTGGGTGACCAAAGATGGCACAGCAGGCCCCTCTGGTGAAGGCGGTTTTACAGCTGAGGCAAACCGTTATCATCTCTATGTATCTTATGCCTGTCCATGGGCGCACCGCACCTTGATGGTACGCCACCTCAAAGAGCTAGAAGACATCATCTCTATCTCTGTTGTGCATCCTTTGATGCTTGATGATGGCTGGACTTTTGAGACCGATTTTAATGGGGCGACAGGGGACAATCTTTTCAATAAGCCCTTTATGCGCGATATTTATACACACTCTTATGACAAAGTCTCAGGACGTGTCACTGTGCCTGTCTTATGGGATAAAAAGCAAAATTGTATTGTCTCAAATGAATCATCTGAAATCATCCGCATGTTCAATGAGGCTTTTGATGATATCACAGGCAATCGCCTTGATTTATGGCCAGAAGAGATGCGTGATGACATTGAAGTCTTCAATGACTTAATTTATCACGATGTCAATAATGGGGTCTATAAGGCAGGTTTTGCGACCAATGCCGATGTCTATGAAGATACCGTTATTCAGCTATTTAAGACATTAGATAAGCTAGAAGATCATCTGGCTGACAATCGGTATTTAATGGGGGCTCGTTTTACTGAAGCTGATATTCGTTTCTTTGCCACATTAATTCGCTTTGACCCTGTTTATGTGGGGCATTTTAAATGTAACTTGAAGCGCATTTTTGATTACCCTCATATTTATGGCTATATGAAAGAAATTTACCAGATGAAGGATATTGCAGGGACGGTCTATTTTGATCATATCAAAACGCATTATTATGCTAGTCATTTAATGATCAATGCCACAGGCATCGTGCCCGCAGGCCCTCTCCAAGATTTGCATTCAGATCATGGCAGAGATCATCTGGCTGCTCTGCCTCTTTAGGCAAGCTCGCTTTCAATAATCTGGGTGATGATATCACAATCATCTTGGTCAAATGTCAGCGGCACACGCATATCAATGGTTTTATCAAGAGCATGCTTTGTGGCAGGCAGCTCTGGCTGTTCCCCAAGATATTCCCAAGAATCATAACGTGATGTAAAAGCAACAGGCCTGTCTGCACCAAACCATTTTAAATCGACACCTCGCGCACCGCATTTTTGCAAAAACTCTGGAATGGCTGACGTGTGAAGTTTATCCACACGGAACTGGATAGAGGATCCGACATAGAACTCCTCTTGTGCACGCTGTGGCAGGCTGACCCCATCGATATGACGCAGATTCTGATCAAGCCTTTGATAGAGACGATTCCATCTCTCAATATTGTCATCCAACACCGCCATTTGTGATCTGATCAGCGCCGCGCGCAGATGATCAAGGCGACAAGAAAAGTTCGGCATATGGGTGCGAATAGACAAAAACACCTCTGCATCTGGCCGCGCACCATGGCGCTCATACAGCATATAAGAGCCAGACATAATAATCGCTTTGGCAGCGATAAGAGGATCATTGGTGGTCAATAATCCCCCTTCACCTGAATTCATATGTTTGTAAGTTTGTGTTGAAAACGCGGCCACATGACCAAAATTGCCACTTCTTATGCCGCGCCATTTTGCCCCCATCGTATGGGCGCAATCTTCGATCACTGTGATATTATATTGGTGGGCAATCTTCATAATCGCATCCATATCAGCGATATGACCACGCATGTGAGATAGCAACAAAAAGCGTGCGCCTGTGGTGGCAGCTTTGGCCTCTAAATCGGCAAGATCAATATGATAATCCTGGTCGATTTCTACCAAAACGGCTTTGCCACCCACATTATAAATCGCGCCTGGTACAGGCGCCAATGTATAGGCATTGGCAAGCACCAAGTCACCTGGCGTGACCCCTGCTGCACGCAATGCCAGCTGAATGGCGGTGCCTCCTGATGTGGTGGCAAGGCAGTAATCTTGGCCTTGCCATTTGGCATATTCTTGCTCAAGAGCGGCGACCTCACCAATCTCATCACCTGCAAGATTATAGCGATGGATACGCCC
>WTHW01000129.1 GCA_011526395.1 Alphaproteobacteria bacterium | reverse complement strand
CACTGTCCATGCAATGCCAGATACCAAATCTTCATTTGGCACCATATTGGAAATGGGGTCTTCTAGGATAGGGGCGATTAAGCGCGCCATTAAGATTGAGAGCGCCCAGCCAAGTAGTCCCAACGCCTCTCGTGTCATGCCGCGCAACGTGGATAGGATGCTCGATATCGCTAACACCAGTAAAATGGCATAATCTACAAAATTTAAGCTTGCAAAATCCATGATATCCTAACTGGCGCTATTGGCAGACAGCATCACTCACTGCCAGTCCTACTCCAGCCCTCCTAAAGTTTCAATCAATTGTGCCAGATTTTCAATATTTTGCACAACTAAACCCGAAGGCGCTTTTTGTGATTTTCGTGGCTTTGGCATCATTGCAAGGTCAAACCCCAGCTTTTGTGCCTCTTTCAGCCGTGATTCAGATTGTGCGACCTGCCGTAATTCGCCTGACAGAGCAACCTCACCGAAAAACACACATCTTGTGGGTAATGGCTGGCCTGTCACAGAGCTGATAAGGGCGGCGGCAACAGCCATATCTGCGGCTGGCTCACTAATCTTCAAGCCGCCTGCCACATTCAAAAAGATATCATGCCCAGATAAAGGCACCCCACATCTTGCTTCTAACACAGCTGTCAGCATAGCAAGGCGGCTACTATCCCATCCCACAACATTTCTGCGTGGTGAGGCCAATGATGAAGGCGCAACAAGTGCTTCGATCTCAACCAGCACAGGGCGCGAGCCTTCAAGCCCTGCAAACACAGCCGCGCCAGCAACATTCTCACGCCTATCAGCAAGGAATAATTCTGATGGGTTTTGGACTTCAGACAAGCCCAATTCTGTCATCTCAAAGACGCCAATTTCGTCAGTGGGGCCAAAACGATTTTTGACACCGCGCAAAATGCGGAAATGATGGCTTCTATCGCCTTCAAAATATAAAACGCAATCCACCATATGCTCTAGCACGCGTGGACCTGCAATCGCGCCTTCTTTGGTCACATGCCCAACAAAGAACACAGCCGCACCACATGATTTCGCCGCATGTGTTAATTCTTGGGCAGAGGCGCGCACTTGGCTGACCGTGCCGGGCGCAGAATCAAGCACAGGCAAATACATGGTCTGAATGGAATCAATCACCACAATATCAAAACCATCACTGCCTTGCAGTGAGGCCGCGATATCAGCTGCATTCGTGGCTGTTGCAAGCTGAAGAGGGCTCGCTGACAGGCCAAGGCGATTGGCGCGCATCCTCACCTGTTCTGCAGATTCCTCACCTGAGAAATAGGCGGCACGCAATCCATTTTGCGCAAATCGGCATAATAATTGCAGTAATAATGTGGATTTGCCAATGCCCGGATCACCCCCAATCAGCACAGCAGAGCCAGGCACAACACCGCCACCAATGACACGGTCTAATTCTTCAATTTTTGATATATGGCGCGTCAGCGGCGGCTGATCATCTGGCACAGTCAGCGTCTCTAGCTTCACGCGTCGTCCAACTGCTTTTTTGCCCGGCGTTGATAATGACGGGCTGGCTTCTTCGCTTAATGTGTTCCATTCTCCGCACCCATCACATTTGCCAGACCATTTGGGCGAGACACTGCCACAAGCTGAACAAACATAACGTGTGCTAGATTTCGCCATTACTCTGCTTGACCTTCTGATAGGGCGCTTGCATTAATCGCAGTGGTCAACGGGCCATGTGCCTTGCCATGCACAAATTGGTCAACCTCCGCAATGCCAGTATCATCCATCTCACTTGCAGGGCCACACCAGATCACAACCCCTTGATGTATCATGGCAACCTTATCTGCAATCCGTCTGACCGATGCCATATCATGGCTAATGGTGATCGCGGTTGCGCCAAGGCGTTTGACAGAATCCTTAATCAAATCATCAATCACACCGCCTGTAATCGGATCAAGGCCAGAGGTCGGCTCATCAAATAACAGGATTTCAGGCTTGTCAGCGACGGCACGCGCCAACGCAACACGCTTTTGCATCCCGCCTGATAATTCTGCTGGATATTGGTCAATCACATGACTGCCAAGACCAAGCTGGCCAACGATAGTGCGTGCAGTCTCTCGTGCCTCTTCTTTGCTCATCGGCATTTTTTGACGAAGGCGGAAGGTGATATTTTCCCAAATCGGCAAGCTGTCGAAAAGCGCACCAAATTGAAATGTCATACCAAAACGATGAAGCATCTCTTCTCGTTGTTTACGTGATTGTCCAACTGTGTTTTGCCCATCTATATAAATCGCGCCCTCATCAGGTGTGATAAGACCAAGCAAACATTTCAAAGTCACAGACTTACCGCACCCAGATGTGCCAATAATCACAAGAGATTCTTGCGGTGCCACTTCAAGGCTCACACCTTTCAAGATATCCTTGCCTGCGAATGATTTTTTCAGATTTTCAATTTTGATTTTTGCTGTCATGTGATTAGACCCCAAAAAACAGTGCTGTGACCATGTAATTGGCAATCAATATAAAGATTGATGAAGATACCACAGCATTGGTCGTTGCAAGCCCAACACCTTCAGCGCCACGACCAGAATGATACCCATGATAACATCCCATCAAAGCTATCAAAAAGCCAAACACAGCGGCTTTGATGACGCCTAACATAACATCTGATAGTTCTAAAAACTGCATCGTACGGCTAAGGTATAAAGAAGCATTAAACCCAAGGCGGTAAACACCCACAATATAGCCGCCAAATACCCCAATAATATCGCCAATAATCACAAGAAATGGCAGACAAATCGTGCCAGCTAAAAGGCGCGGTGCCACAAGATACTGCATCGGTCGCGTTGACAGGGTATCAAGCGCGTCAATTTGATCAGTCACACGCATCGTGCCAATTTCAGCCGCCATTGATGCCCCAATACGGCCCGCCACCATCAGGCCAGCTAGCACAGGACCCAATTCGCGCGTCACAGACAACACAACCACAGTCGCTACGGTATCCTCAGCAGAAAAGCGCGCAAAACCAGTATAGGATTGCAGGGCAAGCACCATGCCAGAAAATAAAGTTGTCAGCCCCACAACAGGCAGAGAATAATAGCCGATATCAATGATTTGACGGCCAATTTGTTTGCCATAATAGGGAGGCTGGATGGTCCATCTAACAGCGGAGGCTGTGAAAAATGCGATACGTCCAAGGCTTGCTAAAAAATCAAAGGCTGCTTGTCCGATTTGCCGTAAAAATCGAAAATTCATTCACAGAGATCCTATCATGGTCTAATCATGCACCTCTAGCATAATGGCGATATAGTCTTTCGCCAAGTGTTGTGATGATTTCATAGGCGATTGTATCGCTTAAGCTTGCTAAATCTTTTGGTGTGAATGCCTCATCAAAGATGACGGCTGTTTTATCAACAGGCTCATCTGTTGGTAGATGCGATATATCCACCACACAGCTATCCATCGAAATGCGCCCAACAAGCGGGCAGGGCACGTTATTTATACGCGGGCTGACATGGTCTTTATAACGGCGAAGGAACCCATCAGCATAGCCAATACCAAGCGTGGCAAGCCTCATAGCCTGCGGTGCGATAAAACTAGCGCCATACCCAACACTCGCGCCCTTTGTCACCTCTCTTACCTGCAAAATATCAGCTTCTAATCTTATCACTGATTTCAGGCCTGCCTCTGCAGCGTTCACATCTGCTGCTGGGCTCATCCCATATAGTGCCAGGCCAGGGCGCGTTAAGTCGTAATGATAGCTGTCACCAAGACGGCTTCCCCCTGAATTTGCAAGGCTAAGGGGTAACTGGACAGAGGATGTTAAGTCACTGAATAAATCAGTCTGCGCCTTATTTTGGGGTGAGGCACTTTCATCAGCACTAGCTAAATGCGACATAACATATTTGATATCGAGCCCATCAGCCCAATCATCGCGCGCAATCAGAGTTCGCCACTCATCTGGCGTTAGCCCCAAACGCGCCATTCCTGTGTCAATATGAATAAGACAGGCAAAAGGCTCACCGCTCTTTGTGGCAATCTTTTTGGCACGTTCAATTTGCGCTATATCATTCAAAGTCGGGATAAAGGGATATGTGGCAAATACATCTTCTTGGCCGTCTAAAATCCCATCAAAGACAATGATTTCTGCATCAGTTATATCGTGCGTGGCAAAGGCATCATAAAGCTCTTGTGCTTCTGACAAGCGTGCTGTGAAAAACACGCGGCAACCTGCCTGATATAACGCTAGCGATACCTCACACATGCCAAGCCCATAGGCATTTGCCTTCACCACGGCGCCAGCCATCGCATCTTCAGATGATAAGGCGTTCAATTGGCGCCAATTATGACAGATGGCATCCAAGTCAACATGAAGTCTAGCAGTATGGTATAGCGAAGGTAGCATGCGATTTTTAAGCGAAAGGAAAAGGGGCGTTATCCCTTTCTTTTAAAGGCTTAAAAATCCTCTGGCAATTGTTCATCTAGGGCAAGATCACCAAATTTTGTGAAACGCGCTTCAAATGCCACATTTACCACGCCAACAGGGCCGTGACGTTGTTTCGCAATGATAACTTCAGCCTTGCCATTTGTGCGCTCAAGGCGTTCACGCCACCTATCATAACGCTCGTTATATTTCTCAGTTGTCTCTGATTCTTTTTGCTCAGGCTCACCCTTGCTTAGATAATATTCTTCACGATAGACGAATATCACCACATCAGCATCCTGCTCAATCGAGCCTGATTCACGCAAATCTGATAGATTTGGTCGTTTATCATCACGCTGTTCAACCGCTCTTGATAGCTGTGATAGCGCGATAACTGGCACATCCAGCTCTTTGGCAAGATTTTTCAAACTACGCGAGATATTCGAGATTTCTTGCACACGGTTCTCTGCACGAACGCCAATTTGCGCTGATAATAATTGCAGATAATCAACCACGATCAGGCCAAGACCATGTGTTCGCTTTAGACGGCGCGCTCTACTAGCGACCTGCGAGATGGACAGGCCAGGCGTATCGTCAATAAAGAATTTCGCATCAGAAATACGCGCGCTTGCATCCACAAGCTGGGCAAATTCAGCCCTCTTCAATCTGCCACGTCTAATCGCTTCAGAATCAAGCTCTGCCGCTTCTGCCAAAATACGCGTGCCTAGCTGATCTGCTGACATTTCCAGCGAGAAAAAGGCCACAGGAACAGACCGCTCGCCTGTGCGTGTTGTGGTCGCCGCATGAAATGCCATATTTGTGGCAAGTGCTGTCTTACCCATGCCCGGCCGTCCAGCTAGAATCAGAAGATCAGAGCGGTGAAGCCCGCCCATCAGTTTATTTAAGTCTGTTAACCCTGTACTAACACCAGATAGATGCCCATCACTATTTGCCGCTAATTGCGCCATTTCAATCGCTTCAGTTAACACCGTATCAAACCCGCGAAGGCCCGTGTCCACTGTGTCTTTTTCGGCAAGCGAGAACAGATATTGTTCTGCCTTTTCAAGCTGTTGAGTGGCAGGCTGATCAATGTCAGGGCGCGCAGCTTCATGTGCGATTTGGTCAGCAATTTTGATAAGGGAGCGTCTGAGATATGTCTCATAAATAATGGCCGCATAATCACCAGCTTCAGACACTGAAATCACGCCATCGACCAAATCATTCATATATTGCTCAGGGTCATCTTCTCCAAAGCTTTGGTCGCCATCAAAAAAAGCGCGAAGGGTGACAGCATTTGCCAGCTGGCCTCTGCCAATCAGGCGCATTGCCGCTTCATAGATTTTGCCATGAACAGGGTCATAGAAATAGTCAGCGTGAAGCGCATCATCCAAATTATCAGTGATAGAATTATCAAGTAAGATAGCCCCAAGCAGATTTTGTTCAGCTTGCAAATTATTTGGCAATTCGCGTGCTGATTGGCTTGCTAGCTGGACGATAGTTGATGAAGCGCTCTGTGTTTCCATAGCAATCATAATAGCGATTTTTATCGCCAAGATTCAATCTGTTATTGTTGGGGATAACGGGGAAAACATAAAAAAAGGGCCAGCGCAAAACTGACCCTTTTTCATTCAAATTTGGTAAAGACTTATGCGTCTTCTGAAGCGGCTTCTTCAGTTGCGTCTGCTTCTTCTGCAGGTGCTTCTTCAGCTGCGACAGCTTCCACTGGCGCTTCATCTTCTTCTTCCATAAGCTCAGATGCGATAACGGCTTTGCCGCTCTCTAGCTGTGTTTGTGCTTCTTCAAGTGAACGTGCGATGTTCAATGTGATGCTGACAGAAACTTCAGCATGAAGATTAACGCGCATGTCAATCAGGCCAAGTGTCTTAATTGCCTTGTCCATCACGATTGAACGACGGTCAACTTCGTGACCTGCTTCTGCTAGGGCAGTTGCAATGTCTCTTGCGTTCACTGAACCAAATAGCTGGCCCATTTCTGAAGCGGCTCTTACGATTGATACAGCCACACCGTCAAGGTTCTTCGCAACGGCAAGTGCCTCACCTTTGGCTTTATCGTTGCGTGCAACCAATTCAGCTTTTTCAGCTTCAAATTTTGCCAAATTCGCTTTGTTTGCACGAAGCGCTTTGCCTCTTGGTAATAGGAAGTTACGAGCGTAACCAGGCTTCACAGTGACAACGTCACCCATTTGGCCAAGCTTTTCAACGCGTTCTAATAGGATAATTTGCATGTCTAATAACTCCTAAAACCTACATATCAACGTAAGGCATCAAAGCAAGGAAACGTGCGCGCTTAATAGCTGTTGCTAATTCGCGCTGCTTCTTTGCTGATACAGCTGAAATGCGTGATGGCACAATTTTGCCACGCTCAGATGTAAAGCGGCCTAGCAATTTTGTGTCCTTATAATCAATCTTTGGCGCATTTGGGCCAGAGAATGGGCATGATTTGCGGCGACGACCAATTGGGCGACGAACGGCGCTACGTGTGATTTCTAATTGTGTCATTTATGCCTCCACTTCAGAAGTGTCAGATTTTGGCTTATCAGAATGGCGGTTGCCACGATCACCGCGGTCGCCACGCTCACTGCGCTCTGATTTTGCTTGCATCATGATTGATGGCTCTTCAGAAACTTCTTCGATGCGAATATTTAGGAAACGAAGGATATCTTCATTTAGGCCCATGATACGTTCATATTCGTTCAATGTTTCAGAATCTGTTTCGAGATTTAGCATCACATAATGACCTTTACGGTTCTTCTTGATGCGATAGGCAAGGCTGCGAAGGCCCCAATATTCTCTTTTTTTGATGCTGCCGCCACCATTTTCAATGATAGCTGAAAACTCATTGATGAGTGTCTCTACTTGAGTAGCAGAGATGTCTTGACGCGCGATGATCACGCTTTCATAAAGACGCATATTGCTCTCT
>WTHW01000154.1 GCA_011526395.1 Alphaproteobacteria bacterium | reverse complement strand
CGGTAAACCTCGATAGCGCGCGTGATACGCTGGCTGTCACCTGCAAATAATTTATCTGCTAGCGTGACATCAATTTTGGCAAGCTCATCCAACATAGCTTGCCCGCCTCTTTCGCGATGCTCTGTAATGACTTGTTCATGAATGTCATTTGGCACTTCAGGGATTTGGGACATGCCATGCTGGGCAGCGTTGAGATAGAGGGCCGTGCCGCCACACAAAATAGGCAGTTTGCCGGATTGGCGCGCGCGCTCGACTTCGGCAGTTGCAAGCTTCAACCATTTGCCGACAGAGCAAGCTTCAGCACCATCGAGAGTATTATATAAGACATGTGGCGCTTGCGTTTTTTCTGCCTCATCAGGACAAGCAGTGACAACAGATAGATCTTGATAGATTTGCATGGAATCCGCATTAATGACCACACCATCAAAGGCGCGCGCCAAATCAATAGCGAGCGCTGATTTACCACTCGCCGTTGGCCCTGCAACCATGATATAATCTTGCGACAAGTCGAATTTTGCGTCCATATTTTTAGCCATAAGCTAACGCCCTAAATTAAGAAAGAAAATCATGCAAGCTTTCCTGCACTTCTCCTCGTCCAAACCTGCGCGTCCCTTTGAGAGTTTTGTGAAGGATGTGGCCGCGCAATCTGGTGGTCATGACCTTCATATTCTATCTCGCTCAAAGATAATAGGACAAGCTGCCTTTTTCAAAATAAACGAGCCGGTTGATAGTGAGAGATATAGAGCAGCAGGTGATGAGGTTGGGATTGATGTGAATCTATTGCATAGCGCACCTCATGTAAAAAAACTGATGCTCTGTGATATGGACAGCACCATCATCACATCTGAATCACTTGACCATATTGCAGAACTTGCTGGCATTAGTGAGGCGGTTAAACCGATTACAGCTAGAGCTATGGCTGGCGAGATTGATTTCTCACAAGCGCTTATTGAAAGGCTTGCCATGCTGAAGGGTGCGCCTGCCTCGCTTCTTGATGATATTGTTCGCAACACACACCTATTTGATGGTGCGCGCGAGCTTGTTGCAACCATGCGCGCGCAAGATGCCACTTGTTTGCTTGTCAGCGGTGGTTTCACATTTTTGACACAGCATATTAAAGAGACACTTGATTTCCATGCTCATTATGCAAACGAGCTAGCGGTGACAGGTGACCAGCTCGATGGATACACCAAACCCCCAATTTTGGATTCATCAGCAAAGGTGCGCGTTCTGAATGAATATTGTGAAAGACTAGGTCTCACACATCAAGATGCGATTTGCATGGGAGATGGCGCGAATGATATCCCGATGCTTCAGACAGCTGGCCTTGGGATCGCATGGCAAGGAAAGCCACTGGTAAGAGAGACAATTACCACACAGCTTAATCATTCTAGTCTATGCGGTGCATTGTTCCTTCAAGGCATCTCTGAAACAGACATAAAGTAAAAAAAAAGAGAGGCTTATGCCTCTCTTTTTCGTTTCATTTATTCTCAGTTTCTTTGTGATTTATTCATCCTTTTTCAAGAATGCGATTTGCACAAATCGGTTCTGACCATCACGGTTAATAAGCATGAGGATGCCAGAACGACCAGACTCTCTTGCGTCTGTGATGCCTTTTGCTAGCTGGCTTAAGCTTGTCACACGGCTTTGGCCGAAGCGGACAATCACATCGCCTGCTTGCAAGCCTTCTTCAGAAGCTGGCGAGCCTTGAATAACCTCTGTGACAACAACAGCATCACTGCCAGCATCAAGACCATATTCTTCTGCCAATTCTGCATCTAGCTGTTCTGCGCTGAACCCTAAATCACCAAATGACTTTGAGTCATCTTGCTGATTGTTGCTAAGCAGGCCGCCATTTTCGGCTTGTTCAAGCTCACCAAGCGTTACTTTCAGGGTCATTTTTTTGCTATTGCGGATAATTTCAACATCCACAACGGCATCAACATCTGTTTCAGCGACAATGCGCGGTAAATCACGCATGCGGTCAATCTTCTTGCCATCAAATGAGATGATAACATCACCTGCTTCAAGCTTTGCTGTATCAGCAGGGCCACCTTTGGTCACGTTGGATACAAGCGCGCCGGCAGCTTCATCAATGCCAAGGCTTTCTGCGATATCTTCTGTGACTTCCTGAATATAGACACCAAGCCAGCCACGACGTGTACGGCCATATTCAATAAGCTGATCAACAACTTGAGATGCCAAATTCGATGAAATCGCGAAACCAATACCAACAGACCCCCCTGTTTGAGAGAAAATCGCTGTGTTGATACCAATGACCTTGCCATTCATATCAAATAAAGGGCCACCTGAGTTGCCGCGATTGATTGAGGCATCCGTTTGGATAAAGTCATCATAAGGACCTGAGCCAATGTCACGTCCTCTTGCGGAGACGATGCCAGCTGTGACTGTACCGCCTAGGCCAAAGGGGTTACCAATAGCCATCACCCAATCACCAACACGCAATTTGTCTGAATCGCCCATTGAAACAGCTGTGATATCCGCACCTTCTGGGTCAAACCGTAAAACAGCGATATCTGTTTTGGCATCGCGGCCAATAACCGTTGCTTCATAGCTGTCATCATTGGACAAATAGATTGTGATTTGCTCAGCATTCTCAATCACGTGGTTATTTGTGACAACAATACCTTCTCTATCAATGATAAAGCCTGACCCGAGAGATTGCGCGCGTCTTGTTTGCCCTCTTTCGCCAAATTCTTTAAAGAACTCTTCGAAAGGTGATCCCGGAGGGAATTGCGGCAATTCCCTGTTGCCGCCAGTTTCAACGACTGTGGTCGTTGAAATATTTACAACGGCTGGTGATAATTCTTCTGCCAGATCAGCAAAGCTTTCGACATGAGCATGCGCTTGGCTAACAATCATTGTTATTACCGTGAAAGCAGCTGCGCCAAACATGGCAAGCTTGCGCGCGATATATGACTGGGTCGCGCTATCTTGTGATGTGTGTGATTGAATTTGTTTTTGGCTTATTCGTGCTGGTATCAGCATCTAAAACTCCTTAACGCAAATTATGTCATGCTATTTAATAACCTGCCGGCTATTTTAATACGCAGACATTACCTTGTTGGTCTATTTTGTGCTTTTAGAGGCAAAAAAACGGCAGGATCTAGGCAAGATCCTGCCGCTTGGATTTGGGGTGCTACCTATTCGCCGCCATTCTGGTCTTTGAAGTAGCGGAAGAAGCTGCTGTTTGGAGATAACACCATTGAAGTTGGCGCATCACCAAGAGATTTTGAGTAAGCTTCCATTGAACGGTAGAACGAGAAGAACTCTTTATCGCGGCCAAAACTATCTGCGTAGATAGAAATCGCTTGGCTATCGCCATTACCACGAAGCTCCTGTGCTGTACGCGCGGCATCAGCAAGGATAACAGTTCTTGTCTTTTCAGCATCCGCTCTGATTTTTTGCGCCTCTTCTGCACCTGTCGCGCGGAATTCTTTTGCTTCTCTGACACGCTCAGACTTCATACGATTGAAGATGTTCTGAGATGTCGTGACAGGATAATCTGCACGGCGCAAACGAACGTCAATGATTTCAATGCCAAGTGATGTGACAGAATTTTCCACCTCATCACGAATGGAGCTATTAATATCTTCACGCTCGCCAGTTAGGATTGAACCCAATGTCTCACGACCAAGAACGCGGCGGACAGATGAATCGATGATTGATTCAAGTCGTGCCGTTGCCCCTTGCTCGTTGCGAACAGTTTGGAAGAATAATAGCGGGTCCATGATGCGATATCGTGCATAAGCATCGATAACAACACGCTTCTGGTCTGCCAAAATAACTTCTTCAGCATCCTGCGGAATAAGGCTTAACACACGCTTTTCATAGAATAAGACATCCTGAATGAACGGTAGTTTGAATGCCAGGCCAGGTTCTTGAATTGTGCGCTTTGGCTCACCAAACTGCAAAACAAGCGCTTGCTGTGTTTGATTCACGGTGAAAATCGCTGATGCAAGGCTGAATAGCACAGCTGCACCAATGAAAAGAGAGAAATTACGTGCTAGTTTCATTTTAACGATCCCCCCCTTTACCGCGGGTTAACTCTTGCAAAGGCAAGTATGGCACGACACCGCCATTTTCATCATCAATGATGATTTTTTCGATGTTAGAATAGACACCTTCAATCGTTTCGATATAGATGCGCTCTTTGGTAACCTCTGGGTTGACCTTATATGCCTCATAGACTTGGTCAAAACGAGAGGCATCACCCTCTGCTCTTGCCACAACTTCTTGTGCGTAGGCCTCTGCTTCAGCAACAAGTTTCGCTGCTTCACCACGGGCACGTGGCACAATGTCATTACGGAATGCTTCAGCTTCGTTCTTTAGCCTGTCTCTATCCTGACGCGCTCTTTGCACATCATTAAAGGCGTCAATAACGTCTGCTGGTGGATCAACGGCTAGCAATTGAACTTCGCGCACTCTGATGCCTGCTTTGTACTCATCAAGCAATTCTTGGAGTTTTTGACGCACAGAGACCTGAACATTTTCACGGCCTTCTGTTAACACCGTTTGAATGGCAGTCTGGCCAATAATCTCACGCATGACGGCTTCAGCCGCGACTTTAATGGTCTCGTCTGGGTCAGCAAGGTTGAATAGATATGCGCCTGCATCGGCAATACGCCAGAATACAACAAAGTCGATATCCACAATATTCTCATCCCCTGTGATCATCTGACTTTCGTCAGCAATGTCACGGCGAGATGTTGATCTGCCAGCGATATCGCGGAAACCAATTTCCAAGCGATTATCTCTAGTCACTTCTGGTGTGAGGACTGTTTCAATCGGAGATGGCAAATGATAATGCAATCCCGGAGATGTTGTGCGTACCCATTCACCAAAGCGCAAGACGACGCCCTGCTGTTGTGGGTTTACACGATAAAACCCTGTGATAGCCCAGCCAGCTAGCAGCAATATGATAATCAGTATCAATGCGCCGCCTGATCTGCCTTTTGAGCCACCGCCACCCGGCAAAAACCGCTTAAAGCGATTCTGCATATCTGACAGCATCTTATCTAATTCTGGGGGACGTGGAGGTTGTGGACGTTGACCGCCGCCCCAAGGATTATTATCTCCCGGGCCAGATGGGCCGCCGCCCCATGGTCCTTGGTTGTTGCCACCACCACCTTGATTATTCCAGGGCATTCGCCTCTCCTTAATCGTTTTGGGCTTATGAATTCATACAGACTTAGCCAGCTTTGTTTTTTCTGGGTCGTCACATTGACCCATTATAACAACACTGGCACAGACAGCCACATGAAAAATGTGATGCAAAAATAGCGCCAATCAGCATTCGCTACTTGTTTTGCAGACCAAAGCATCTTATGTGGTTATCTGACCTTACAGATATTTGGTCTCAGCATGGGAAATTCAAGAATGCCAGCACAAATTATCGAAGAAAATATTCAAAAAGCATTAGAATCAGTCACTGATGACAATGGTGAAGCTTTATTCTCACCAGAAACCATCTCTGGGATTGTCATAAAAGATGGCAATGTGGGATTTGCGCTTGAAATATCTCCTGATGATGCGCCACATGCCAAAGCCATTCAGAAAAAGGCAGAAGATGCTGTTCTTGCTATAGCAGGTGTCATTTCAGCAACGGCGATGCTAACAGCTCATCGCCCGCAACAGCCACAACAAAACACAACCCCAGCATCTCAAGGGCAAAATACCCCGCACAAGCCAGCAAAACACATTATTGCTGTGGCATCTGGCAAGGGTGGTGTTGGCAAATCAACGACAAGCATTAATCTAGCGCTGGCGCTGAAGGCCAAAGGGATGACAGTCGGCATTTTAGATGCTGATATCTATGGCCCGTCATTGCCTCGCTTGATTGGCAAAAATCAAAAGCCGCAAACTCAAGATAAAAAGCTTTTGCCAATTGAAGCATGGGGTCTGCAAACCATGTCGATTGGGTATCTTGTAGCAGAAGATTCGCCAACGATTTGGCGTGGCCCAATGGTTATGAGCGCTCTTGAGCAAATGTTAAAAGATGTCGCTTGGCAAGGGCTTGATGTTTTAATTATCGATATGCCGCCTGGCACAGGTGATGCTCAATTAACGCTTTCACAACGCGCTGAGTTAGCTGGCGCTGTGATTGTGTCAACACCGCAGGATCTGGCTCTAATTGATGCTAGAAAAGGCCTCAATATGTTCTTGAAGGTCAATGTGCCTGTCCTAGGGCTGATCGAGAATATGAGCCACTTTATCTGCCCATCATGTGGTGAGCGTTCAGACATTTTTGGTCATGGCGGCGCGAAAAAAGAAGCTGAAAAACTGGGCATGCCATTTTTAGGTGAAGTGCCATTGCAAATGGCTATCCGTGCGACCTCAGATGAAGGCACACCGATTGTGGCAAGCAAGCCTAATAGTGAGCAGGCAAAGCGTTATTTAGATATCGCTGACAATCTGTTGGCATCTCTTGATAATGCGCAAGTGGAAGCACCAAGCATTATCATCGAATAAGGCTGATCAGCAAGTTTACACGCTCATATCTTATGAATCGATGAGATGGCACCTCGCCAGAGGCAGGTACTTCCTCTTGGCTGACTTCGCGCCATTGTGTCATATCAATTTCGGGAAACTTGGCAGGACCATCTGGCGCAAGGTCAACTTCTGTCATCTCGATGACATCACATCGCGCAAGGCCAAGCTCATATATCTGACCGCCACCAAATAGAATGTGACGATTTTCACCAGTTTGCTGTTCTTCAAGCCATGCATTGCCTTTGGCGATGGCATCATCTAGTGAACTTGCGCGAATGGCACCCTGTGCTTGCCATTGCTCATCTCTGGTCATCACGATGCTTGCACGGCCGGGAAGTGGCCTGCCGATAGAATCCCATGTTTTACGACCCATAATCAGAGGGCATCCCATCGTTAGCTGTTTCACACGCTTCAAATCGCCTGGCAAATGCCAGAGCAAATCCTCGCCATCACCTATAACCCGGTTAGATGCCATAGCCACGACAGCCACTAATTTTGTTGTCATGATTAACTCCTAAACCGCAATCGGCGCTTTGATGGTTGGGGCGGTTTCATAATTGATGATTTCAATCATCTCAAATCGGAAATCTTCTAGCTTATCAGGTGGATTGTGAAATACGAGTTGTGGCAAAGGGCCCGGCGTGCGCTGCAACTGCTCTTTTACCTGATCAAAATGATTATGATAGATATGTGCATCACCAAGGCTGTGAACAAAATCGCCAACCTCAAGCTGACAGACATGTGCAATCATGTGCGTGAGGAGTGCATAGGATGCGATGTTAAAAGGAACGCCCAAGAAAATATCTGCTGAGCGTTGATAAAGCTGGCAGGATAATTTGCCATTTGCCACGTGGAATTG
>WTHW01000093.1 GCA_011526395.1 Alphaproteobacteria bacterium | reverse complement strand
ATCAAATCCAGCGGCTGATAAAGGTGATCCTGTGGAGAAGATAACGCGCTAGCTAGATAAATAACCATGATCAGATGCGGTAATACGCAGTTTCGCACAAGCTTCGATATATTTGGCAGAGGTGCCAAAATGAGTCACAGATTCTTGGGCAAGTAATTTTGCGAACCGGTTTGCCTTTGGATAAAAAGGTGAGCCATCAAAAAGCAAGAGACTTGCCCCACACATCAATGAGGAGATTGACCAATTCCACATCATCCAGCCACAAGTGGTGAAATAGAACATTTTGTCCCCTTCACGCACATCACCATGAAGCAATAATTCTTTTTTGTGATTGAGCATCACGCCGCCTTGTGAATGCACAATGCATTTTGGCAAGCCAGTGGTGCCTGATGAGAACATGATATAAAGAGGATGGGTGAATTCGACCTGTTCAAAAAACAGCTCTGTTTCCTGATAAGGGGCGATAAAATCATCCCATGATATCACAATGCCTTGTGATGTCGCAGGCGCATCATCAATCAGATCAAAGATGACAAGCTTTTGCACTGTTGGGATGGCTTCGGCAATCTGCGTAGCAAGCTGTGTCGATGAAAATGACTTGCCTGTATAGTAATAGCCATTAGCGCTAACCATGATTTTTGGCTCTATCTGCGATAGCCTGTCCATTGCGGCGGCAAAGCCAAAGTCAGGAGAACAGCTTGACCAAATCGCGCCAAGTGAGGCCGTTGCCAGCATAAAGGCAACAGCTTGAGGTGTGTTTGGCACAAATCCTGCCACGCGGTCGCCTTTGCCGATACCCATGGCGCGCAAAGCCTGTTGCAGCCGAGAGACTTGGCAGCGCAAATCGTCATGAGACCAAGAGAGGCGCGTGCCATCTTCGCGCATTTGAATAATCGCCTCTTCGCTCCCTTGATAGCGCAACATATTTTCAGCGTAATTAAGGCGCGCTTCTGGGAAGAATTGCGCGGTGCGAATAGCTTCATCATGCGCATAGGCAACCGCGCCGCGATCACCGATGATATCTGCAAAATCCCACACCGAAGACCAAAAGGCATCTAGCTCTGTGACAGACCAATTCCATAGAGCATCATAATCAGAAAAATCGCCATGACCATCTTCTGATAAAAACCGCATATAATCAGCGATGAGGCTGTTATTATTATCAAGCGGCTCTGGCTGCCATAATCGTTGTGTGTCTGTCATCTGATTAACCTGTCAAATCACCTGTTATGATGAGACAAGCTAGCCTGTTTAGGACAGGCTGGCAACATGCCTTGCCGCCTTTGTCAGCGCGTTTTGCGTGATCTCTAAATGCTCGTCTGTGATCGCAAGATGAGGATAGAGTTTGCCAGCTGATTTGAATATCCCATTCGCACGAAGCACCTTGTTAAAGGCGGCATTTTTCGCTGCATCAGCTGCTTTCACATCACGGTAATCACGAATATCATGATCACAAAATTGCACATCAAATAACGTTGGCTGTCCGACGATACGGTGCGCGATGCCTTCGCCATTTAATGTGTTTGTGACCATATCCATAAGCTGGTTACCAATTTGATAGAGATGATCATAAGCACCATCACGGCGCAAAATCTCAAGCGTTTTTAGGCCAGCAACAGAAGCAACAGGATTGCCTGATAAGGTGCCTAGCTGCATCAAAAAGCCAGCTGAGCCGACAGCTGCTTTATCAAAATGTTTCATGATTTCAGCAGGCCCCACAATCGCCGCCAACGGAAAACCGCCGCCAATCACCTTGCCGAAAGTGGCAAGATCCGGGGTGACACCATAATGGCCTTGCGCGCCTTCATAAGAAAAGCGGAAGCCTGTGACAACTTCATCAAAAATCAGCAAGATGCCTGTTTTATCACATAAAGCGCGCAAGCCCTCAAGGAAGCCGGGAGCTGGCGGGATGATGCGCTGTAATGGCTCGACAATAATAGCGGCCAAATCATCTTCATATTCGCTGACAAGTGATTCAACAAAGGCCAAATCATTAAAAGGCGCAATCAGCATATCAGCTTCGACTGATGAGGGAATACCAGCAGAATCAGGCACAGCTTGCGGGAAGTTCACTTGCTTTTCTGGGGCAAGGCTCATCTGAGCTTCGGCGCACATGCCGTGATAGCCGCCTTCGAATTTCAAGATTTTTGACTTACCCCGATAGGCTCTGGCAAGGCGCATTGCATACATATCAGCCTCGCCACCTGCAGAGAC
>WTHW01000112.1 GCA_011526395.1 Alphaproteobacteria bacterium | reverse complement strand
ATAAGAGACAGGTTCCGTCAATATGGCGGCTGGCGGGATCTATACACTTGGCGGTGCCTTTTGGGAATTTGGCTCAGCTGATTGGGAACGCACGGAATGTTATGTGCTTTTTGGGGTCGCAGAAGATCATGATTCAAACCCGATTAAAATGGGTCTTGGCAAGCTGAAAAAGCGCGGCGTGAAAATCCTATCTGTCAATCCAGTGCAAACAGGTTATGCCGCTGTCTCTGATGATTGGTATGGCATCACACCTGGTATGGATGGCCTATTTATCTTGTCTGTCATCAGGGAATTGATGATTTCTGGCAAAATTGATGTCCCATATCTGACACGCTACACAAATGCGCCGTATCTTGTGATTCAAAATGAAGGTGCGGCTGATCATGGCCTCTTCTGGCGTGATGGTGATGGCAACACGCAAATCATCGATCGTGCCACTGGCAAGCCAGTCCCATCGAACGCAAAAAACATCACACCAGATTTGACCAAAGATGTGAGCTTGCCAAATGGCGGCACAGCTGTCTCTGTCTTCAAATTGATGACACAAGCCTACCTCAAAGATGAGTACGCCCCCGAAGCCGTTGCTGACAAGGTTGGTATTTCAGCCCCGCGCATCCGCGCTTTTGCCGCAACACTCGCCGAAGCCGCCTTTGAGAAAGAGGTTGTCATCGAACAGCCTTGGACAGATTGGAAAGGCACACGCCATGAGCGTATGATTGGCCGTCCTGTTGCGATGCATGCCATGCGTGGTATTTCTGCCCACTCAAACGGCTTCCAGACATGCCGTGCGCTCCATGTGCTACAGCTGATGCTTGGCTCTGTTGAAGTGCCAGGTGGTTTCCGCTTTAAGCCACCATATCCAAAGCCAGCTGAGATTCATCCAAAGCCTGCCGGTCGCCTTGATCAAGTGGCACCAAACACACCTCTGAAAGGGGCGCCATTGGGTTATGTGATGGGGCCTGAGGATTTGATTATTGATGGTGATGGCAACCCACTTCGCATTGATAAAGCTTATTCATGGGATGCACCTTTATCAGCGCACGGCCTGATGCATATGGTGATATCAAATGCCTATGCGGGCGATCCTTATCCTGTGGATGTGTTGTTCATGTATATGGCGAATATGGCATGGAACTCATCAATGAATACCTCTGGCATGATTGATATGCTGACAGGCAAGAATGAGGATGGCTCTTATAAGATTCCAAAAATTATCTATTCAGACGCCTATGCCTCAGAGATGGTTGATTATGCAGATATCATCTTGCCAGATACAACCTACCTTGAACGCCATGATTGTATCTCATTGCTAGACCGCCCGATTTGTGAGCCTGATGCTGTTGCAGATGCTATCCGCTGGCCTGTCTGCCCACCAGACAGAGATGTACGCGGCTTCCAATCTGTGCTTCTTGATATTGGCGCACGTCTTGGCTTGCCGGGTATGACAAATGACGATGGCACACCAAAATTCAAAGATTATGGTGACTATATCATCAATCATGAACGTAAATCAGGCATCGGTCCTCTTGCTGGTTTCCGCGGCGAAGATGGCAAATCCGCTGGCAGAGGCGCGCCAAATAAAGGCCAGCTAGATGCCTATATTGAAAATGGCGGCTTCTGGCATCATGACGTCCCAGAAGAGGCACGTTATTTCAAACATGCCAATGTCGCTTATCAGGATTTTGCCGTTGAAATGGGCTTTTATGACAGCCCGCAACCATATGATTTCCAGATTTATTCTGAAGTCTTGCAGAAATTCAAACTCGCCGCAGAAGGTCACGGCGATCACCAGCCACCAGATCATTTGCGTGACCAGTTGCAATCATGCATGACCCCCTTGCCAAGCTGGTATGCCCCGTTCGAAGGCGCCCTTATTGACGAGGATGAATTCCCTGTCTTTGCCTTAACACAGCGCCCGATGGCTATGTATCACTCATGGGGCTCACAAAATGCGTGGCTTCGTCAAATTCATGGCTACAACCCATTATTTATTTCAACCGAATTGGCTGAAAAACATGGGCTGGCTGATAATGATTGGGCACAGGTGACATCTCATCATGGCACCATCACAGTGCCAGTTGTTGTGATGCAGGGCGTCAATAAAGACACCGTCTGGACATGGAATGCGATTGGCAAGAAAAAGGGTGCATGGCGCTTATCAGATGATGCGCCTGAATCAAATAAGGGCTTTTTGCTAAACCATTTGATTCACGAAT
>WTHW01000075.1 GCA_011526395.1 Alphaproteobacteria bacterium | reverse complement strand
GATAATGACTTAGCCTTGACCAGAGCGCCGCAAAAAGCCCTGAGCGAGGGTGCATCGAAGTTTCGTGCACGAAAAAAGTAAGAGCCATAATATGAGATTACAGTCAGACGCCGCCGCCACATTATTGCAAAATATCATCCATAAGCCGTTGCTTGTCATTGGCGATTTGATGCTAGACAGGTTTATTGATGGCGTTGTTGAGCGTATCTCACCAGAAGCACCTGTGCCTATTTTAAGTAATACAACTATCCAAACCATGCCAGGCGGCGCTGCCAATGTAGCGCGCAATATTTGTCAGATTGGGGCAAAGTGCCACCTTATTGGCATTACGGGTAAAGATGAAGCCGCAGAAGAGTTAGAAGATGATCTAAAGCAGCTAGCTGGATTATCGTTCCACCCTTTGCAAATTGCGAACCGCACCACAACAACAAAGACACGCTTTCGGGCAGGCGCACAGCAAATCATGCGCTTGGATGATGAGGTGAAATCCCCTATTTCATCTGAAGATGCTGATAATTTAATTGCCATCGCCACACCATTGATTGCGGCAAGTGAGATTATCATCTTATCAGATTATGCCAAAGGCTGCTTAACAGATGAGGTGATTAGCCGCGTGATATCTTTGGCAAAGGATGCCGGCAAGAGGGTCATTATCGACCCAAAATCAAATGATTTTGCACGTTATAGCGGCGCTTATCTGGTGACACCAAATCTATCTGAATTAAAGGCCGCAACGAGTATCGCACATGATGATGACGAGACGTTAAAGGCTACCGCTGGCGCGCTTGCAAAGACACATAATATTGCAAATATTCTAACGACCTTATCTGCGAGAGGCATGCGCCTTGATGGTGCTGACGGCACTTTTCATATCGCGTCTCTTACAAAAGATGTGTTTGATGTATCAGGCGCTGGTGATACCGTTGTCGCCTCACTTGCTTGTGCTTTGGCAGCTGGCGAGACATTACAAACTGCTATGGTCTTTGCGAACCAAGCGGCAAGCATCGTGGTATCAAAGCCAGGTACAGCTGCCTTTTGTGCAGGTGAGATGCTAGCCTCATGCAGCAGTAGCTATGAGGCGGAAAGCGATCTTGATGCTGTGACAGCGAAGGCAAAGAGATGGGCAACAGATGGTTTGACAATCGGCTTTACCAATGGCTGTTTTGATTTACTTCATGCTGGTCATATCCATATTTTGCAAGAAGCTGCAAAACACTGCGATAAGCTGATTATTGGGCTGAATAGTGATGAGAGCGTAAAAGGGTTAAAAGGCCCCAAGCGCCCTATACAAAATCAAGATATAAGAGCGTTTAATTTATCACAATTTTCGTTTTGTGATGGTGTTGTCATATTTGATGATGAGACACCTTTGAAATTGATAGAAGCGTTATCGCCTGATGTGTTGATTAAGGGCGGGGATTACAATGTCACAGAGATTGTTGGCTATGATGTTGTGACTAAAAAAGGCGGCACTGTCCTGACCATTCCTTTGCTTGAAGGTCATTCCACTACCGCCTTTTTGGCAAGATAATTCGTCTATTTATTGGTCAGACGCTGATCCTATCTCCATATATTCTTGGTCAAGAGATGGCAGAGCTTTGTCTGTCAAAGTAGCTTCAAATGCCTGAAGACGTTTATAAATTGAAATCAATTCAATGATCGTCGTCCAGCTATTTACCAAGAATTGGAATGAGTTAGAGACCTGACCAAAGGCAGATAATATCTGGGTCATAATACCAAAGGTAATCTGGCCTGCCGCGATGGTTGGTATCAAGATAAGCGTTGCAAAAATATTATCTGTCTGAAGATAGAGACCACGCGCCACATTGAAATACATGTAGTGGAAATAAATGCGGAAATAATTGCGTCTTACATTATTGAATAATTCCACCAAAGTCGGCGGTGTGGCTCTTGTTTCGTCATCTTCGCCATAAACAAGCTCTTTACGAAACGCAGCTTCAACACGTTGGTTTTTAAATTGCAGACCCGGTAGCTTAATCCCCACCACTGCCAGCAAGGTTGTGCCAAATAACGCCCACAAAATAGCCGCTGTTACCAAAGGTGCAGGAATAGCGCCGACAAATGGCAATTCTGTTACATGCACTGATAATGATAACAGCACTGGCAAGAAGGCAAATAATGTCATGATGGAATCAACTATATTCACACCAAGACCTTCCATGATGCCAGAAAAACGCATGGTATCTTCTTGGATACGCTGGGATGCCCCCTCGATATGGCGCAATCTTGTCCAATGTGATGTGTAATAATCATTCATCGCATTACGCCATCTGAAGATATAATGCGAGACAAAGAAACGCGTTAGCACATAGACGACCATCCAGACTGAGGCAATCTCGAAGAAGACACCGATGAGGCCCATAAGCTCTGATACAGGTACTGTTTCTTCACCGCCAAGTGCTGTTTGCAAGCGGTCATAGAAAGGACGATACCAATTATTGATAGCAACCGAGACCTGAACGCTGAAATAGGTTGAGAATAGGATGATCATGGAGCCTGCAAGTGACCACCATTGCCAGCGATGAGGCGATAAGCGAAACCACACAGCACAAAAAGCAGCACATATGGCTAGGAAATATAAATAAAACCATAGAAATTCGTCAGTGACAAAATAGCCAAGTCCTATGATTGGCGCAGCATCATCTGGGGCAAATTCAAACCCAAGCGCGCCGCCAATAGCATCACCAAAGCTGTACCATACGAAAACTGTGAAGATAGCCCATAAAATGGCACTTATAACCAGCCATTTTGGACGAGGGAAAAAAGACTCAAACATAATCGCTCCTAATAACTACTAAAAAATAGCCCTTATCAACGTGAGGATAATCTTAAATCTTCATCCTCATAATCACTATTCAGTGCCATGGCATTCACAAGGCCAAGCGCAATGAATACTGTTAACATGGCTGTTCCGCCATAAGATATCAATGGCAAAGGTACACCAACCACAGGTATCAGACCTGTTACCATCGCGATATTGACAAAAACATATAAGAACAACATGCCGCTAACGCCCGTACATATGAGCCTGCCAAAGCGATGTTGCACACGCCAACTGAGGCGCAAGATGGAATAGAAAATCAGAAAATAGATAAATAATATCGCCAAATTGCCAACAAGACCGAACTCTTCGCCAATCATTGTGAAGACGAAATCGGTTTGCTTTTCTGGCAGATAATTCAGCTGGCTTTGCGATCCCATCAAAAAGCCTTTGCCAAAAATGCCCCCTGAACCTAGTGCAATTTTTGATTGGGTGATTTGAAACCCTGCCCCAAGCAAATCATCTTCTGGATTGAAAAAGGTCAAAATCCGCTGTTTTTGGTAATCATATAAATTGGCCCATAACACCGGTAGTGACGCCATCGCTGCAATGAACAAAAGACCGATATAACGAAAAGGAATGCCAGCAGAGAATATAACAATCAGCCCGCCAATTAATATCATAAGAGATGTGCCCAAATCTGGCTGTATTAGCACAAGCGAGAAAGGCAATCCCACAATGACAAAGGCAGGAATGTAGGTCAGAAACGATGACATTTGCTCAGGCGTTCTGTCTGAAAAATATCGCGCCAAAGCAAGCACAACCGCTAGCTTTGCAGGCTCTGAGGGCTGAAAATTAAAGGGGCCTAGTGAAATCCATCTGGTCGCCCCTTGCCCAAAGCCAATGGCTTGCAAAGCAATCAGCAAAATAAGAGCACCTATAAAAATTAAGTAAGAAGAATGGTAGATATAACGGATAGGCACAATCAGAATGCCAACCATCATCACGACACCTAGGCCAGCGCGCACGATGTGTCTTTCTGCCCATGGGCTCCATGAGCCTTGAGATGCTGAATATAAAGCAAGAGCGCCCACAAGTGACAATAACAGAACACAGCTGATGGTCAGCCACGGCAGTTGCATAATACGGCTTAGTAAATATCGCATTATACACCCTTTACCTTGATCGTTTGCGCTAGGATATCTCTGGCAATCGGCGCTGCCATAGATGAGCCACTGCCGCCATGTTCAACCACTACCACAGCGGCATAGCGCGGATTTTTGCGTGGTGCATAGGCCACAAATAAGGCGTGGTCACGCTCTTTCCATGGCCTGTCAATATTATCAATAATCCCTGCTTCGCGCTGCTCTTTGGTAATGCGTTTGACCTGCACCGTACCTGTTTTACCCGCCAGCCCATGTTGATCTAGATCATAGCGCCTTGCTGTGCCGAGCCGGCCCTCTAGGACATCTTCCATGCCTTTTTTAATGACCTTCATAACAGATGGTGCCACATTTAACGGCTCGAACTCTACCGGATCATCATTCGTTGCGAATAGGCGCGGCGTGATTGCGCGTTTGCCATCTGCCAATCGTGCAGTCATCACAGCCAACTGCATCGGGGTTGTTAGGACAAACCCCTGCCCGATACCAGCCACGATTGTCTCGCCCGGTGTCCAGACAGTGCCACGATTTTCCATCTTCCAGTCACGATTTGGCATAATACCAAGTTTTTCAAACGGCAAATCCAAGCCTGATGGCGCGCCAAGACCCAGACGTTTTGCCATGTCATGAATTCGGTTAATACCTGTTTTTAAGGCGATTTCATAAAAGTAGATATCGCAAGAACGCTCTAACGCCTGCATGACATTCAATGATTGATGACCATCATCAAACCAGCAGTGGAATTTACGATTACCAAATTCCATCGAGCCTTCGCATTTATAACGTGTCTTTGAACTAATAACGCCTGCCTCTAGCGCGGCGGCGGCAACGACCATTTTGAAGGTTGAACCGGGCGCATATAACCCTGAGATGGCGCGGTTTAGCAGAGGCGTGCGCGGATGACTGCTTAAACGCTTCCAATCTCGTGTCAGCAATTTTTCTGAGAATTGATTAGGGTCATATGATGGTGCTGAT
Organism: Alphaproteobacteria bacterium; assembly: GCA_011526395.1. Classification (GTDB taxonomy): domain Bacteria; phylum Pseudomonadota; class Alphaproteobacteria; order Puniceispirillales; family Puniceispirillaceae; genus UBA685. The sequence continues at coordinate 2,505 of WTHW01000075.1, read as the reverse complement.
ACCATAGAGATAACGTCACCATTGCGCACATCCATCACGATAGCCGCGCCAGATTCACCTGGTACAAATCGCTCCTTTGCATCACGAAGGACCAAATCATCGCCAACAGCAAAATGTTGGCGCAATTCTTCATTACCTTGCAAAGCAGCTTGAATATCATTTGTGTTTTTCACCACATCAGAATTGCCGCGCCGTAGCCTGTTATAGGCGTAGGCCTGTATCTCCATATTGAGTGTCAGACGCGCATCTTTTCCGGGCTGTGGTATTTTATCATTGATGATGCGAACAGCTTTGCCTCTTGAATTGATTTCAATTCTATCAAGACCGGGCGCACCACGTAATTCCTGCTCAAGCGCATATTCAACGCCCACCTTGCCTATACGGATATTGGGAAGCCTGCCCCAACGTGGCTCATTCTCTAGCTCACGTGCTGTGACTGGGCTGACATAACCTGTTATGTGACCTGTCAAATGCGCTTGCGGGTATATGCGGCGATACCGCTTTGAGAAAGACACACCATTCATCAAAGGCGACCTGATAGCCAGACGAGATAAATCTCTTTGTGTCAGCTCGTCCTTGATTGTGACTGGCATAAATTTGGCTTGGCTTTTGGCTGTTTTGATAATCTCTTCAATTTCAGAGTCTTTTAAATCAACCAGCTGTGCAATGCGGCGCATGGCCACTTTCAAATTACCAGCATGTTGCGGTGTGATTGATAAGGAATATGTTTCTGTGTTGCCTGCTAGCAGCCTGTTTTTTTCATCAAAAATACGGCCTCTTGCTGGTGTTACAGAGCGCATATTGAACTGATTAGAATCTGATAATCTGGCCCAGCCTTCATTTTGCGCAATTTGTAACTGATATAATCTGCCAGCTAGTAACAGTCCCAGCATCGTCTGACCGCCAATAAGCATAAAATTGCGGCGGCCAATGCGGGTCATTAACTCTTTTTTTAATTTGCGCTTATTTTTCATCTTCAAACGCAACCAGTTAGTTAGCCATATCAACGAAAATCTGGCTTAGGCGCATCGTTACAGCATGAATAAATGGATAGAACAACATACTGATACCAAATTGAAAGAATAAACCTTGAAAATTCACCAAAGATAATTCCCACACCATAAAGAGTAATGCTTGCGCGCCTACCATGATAGCCATCGCTATCCCAAAGCCTTGCCAAATCTCCATGAAATCGCGTTGCTCTGGAAAGCTGATAAGGCGCTTAATGATAATTAGACTCAATATTATGGCAAAAGTTTGGCTGTGATATAATGAGCTTATGAAAACATCATGTAAAATCGTGATGATAAAGATACTCGTTAGCGGCAAAGCAGCGGGATAATAAAGTGATAAAATAAAGAAGATCGTAAACGTCAAAAACGGCGTGCCAAATAGAAATAAGTCAAAATTGGCAAGAGCGCTTTCAAATAAAATCGCGATCAAAAGGGCAAAGGCCACCAATATTTGCACAGATAGAAATGACTTCAGGCTCGCCTTTTGGAAGTAGACTTGATAGTTCATTGCAGCAACTCCGCTGCATTGACCCCTTCTAGTAAGCGTCCAGACGATTCAGGTGGCAGGGGCGCAAAAAATGCCTCAGCGTCTGATTTATTAAATTCAAATGGTTTTTCGCCTGATTGGGTAAGAACTGATACAAAGCTTATCTGTTCTAAGACAACTGATGGCTCAAGGAACACAGCATCATCACTGACTGAAATAACGCGCCCAACTGGCACACCAGCTGGAAGTATGCCGCCATGACCAGATGTTAAGACCAATTCACCAATTTTAGGCTTTGCCTCTAGTGGCAAGAAATCAAGCTGTAATGTTTTTGTGTTTTTACCCAATGCAAGCGCAGGCCAGCTAGAGGTAGATAACAATATCGGAATTTTGGAATTCACATCTGTTATCAACAATACACGCGCATATTTGCGCCCAACCTCGATAATATAACCCACAAGACCATCTGCGTTCACAACAGCATTGCCGCGCACGACATTGTCGATATTTTCAATATCAAGAAGGAGACTATGAGCAAAACTGCCACCCGGTGCAGAGATAGCGCGCGCTGTCACAGGCACTAGCTCTGTTGTCGATGCGGCGCCGATGACGGTCTTTAACTGCCTATTTTCGCTCTCTAATATCTCAGCGCGCCTCTGCCAACGCTTGAGGCGCTCATTTTCGGCGCGCAAGCGCACATTCTCTGCTCTGAATGATGCAAGCGTGCGCATACCGCCTGCCATCGTCTCAAACGCTCTGACAGGCGCCGATACGACGTCATAAATCGGTGCTATGAACTCAGAGATGGTCAGCTTGGCAGCACGCGCAGTGTATAAGTCAACTTTACCTACGAAAATGAGGGAAAAGCTGATAATCAGCAAAATAAGCTGAAGGGACAAGCGAGATTGCCCCTGCTTTCCCCCTCGCCGTGCCATCGCTTATTACGCCCCGATAAGAACGTGACGCAATGTCTTTAGCTCTTCAAGACAGCGACCTGTGCCTAAC
>WTHW01000170.1 GCA_011526395.1 Alphaproteobacteria bacterium | reverse complement strand
TTAGCGTTGATGAAATCAATCTGTTATTTGAAAATGATATGGTGATCGCCAGCCAGATACTAGATAGCTGTTGTCCAGCATGGCATAGCTATAGCCTGAACAGGCGTGCCGCCTTGCTCTCTATGGCTTTCAATCTTGGGGGGCCGCGTCTGATGCGATTTGTCAAAATGCGAAAGGCACTAGCGGTCAGTGATTTCGAAGAAGCCGCGCGCCAAGCAATGGACAGCCGCTGGGCGCGTCAGGTTGGCATACGCGCTATCGAAATCTGTGATATGATCGCGGCTGGCTAATCACTAGGATGTGCGCGCAACCGTATAATAAGCAGCTGATTGCAAGGCTGAACGAAGCGCCTCATCTGATAGGATATCAAGCGCCTTGATAGCCTCATCAACATAAGATTTCGCTCTCTGTAATGCCTCATCAATCGCACTATAACTATCCAAAATCGCGACAGCTTTTGCAAAATCACCCTCTTGAATATCACCCTCGCCAATGCTTCTTTGCCAAAAGGCACGCTCATCTTCAGTGCCTTTCTCCCATGCGAGGATAACAGGCATGGTGATTTTCCCATCAACAAAATCATCACCACTATTTTTACCCATCGCCGCCACGTCAGAGCGATAATCAAGGGCATCATCCACAATCTGAAACGCCATCCCAAGTGACAGCCCATAGTGATGCATGGCATCAATGACCTCTTTCGCGCCACCAGATACTTTTGCACCAGATGCGGCGGCGGCGGCGAATAAAATCGCAGTCTTGCCAGTGATAACTTGCAGATAATCTGCCATCGGGCTCTCTGGCTTGCCTGCCATGGTCATCTGCTTGACCTCGCCCTCAGTAATCCTCGCAGAGGCAGATGATAACATGCCCAACACAGCAATATCATCTGTTTCCACCATCAACTCAAACGCTCTGGCAAATAGGAAATCCCCCACCAAAACAGAGGCCTCATTCCCCCACAGCGCGTTGGCTGTATCACGCCCGCGTCTTTTATCACTCTCATCAATCACATCATCATGAAGCAATGTGGCATTATGGATAAACTCAACAGCCGCGGATAATAATTGGGCTTTATGATCACCGCTAGCATCTGCGCCTCTAACAGCATAGGCACCTGCAAGGCATAAGAGTGGGCGCATTCTTTTGCCGCCAGCCGCAATAAGATGATTTGCCAATTGCGGTATCATCGGCACATCAGATGACATGCGCGCGATAATGACCTCATTCACAAGACGCATATCTTGCGACAGAAGTTCTGTTAAAGGCGTGATGGACGCCGTATGGCTGGCACTCATGATAGTTACCGTCAGTTAATTTTTTTTGATGCTCCCTAGATAGGCTAGCTGTGCCATGCTGACAAGAGGCTTTTATAAATTGAAGCTTGTAACGAATTATTGCAACAGCCCTATCAGCAATAGGTGGTAATCATCGAAAAAATCATGAATAATGGGGGCATGATTTGTTTGATAAAAACCACAAATTTGGCACGTTTAACGTACCTTAAATCACTTCTTGCAAGTGATGATATTCCCTTTGTTGTGTTTGACGAGCATATATCTGCGCTTGAAGCTGGCATTGGCGCGTTTCCGCGCCGCCTGATGGTGCCAGATGATTATGAAGGTGTGGCAAAACGGTTGCTTCATGAGGTTGAGGAATATTATGACGATTAACCCTGTGGCGGCTGATTTGCCAGATTTACCTGATATCGCACTTAGCTGTGATGGTATTTTAAACCGTCAATATCATCTCTATCAGCCGAAAAAAGGATATCGCTTTGGCACAGACGCCATCATGCTAGCAGCATCTGTTGCACCTTTTTATGGCGCACGCATCGCTGATTTTGGTGCTGGTGCTGGCGCGGTTAGCATTGCTTTATCTCATTTCTTGCAAGGGGCGCATATCACCGCCATCGAAAAAGAACCTGATATGGCGGCATGCCTTGACCATAATATCGCACTCAACTCCATGCAAGATAGGGTGCGCGTGATGCAAGATGACATCACGAACCTGTCTCCTGTCCTTCAGAACAGCTTTGATTGTGTTGTCGCGAACCCGCCTTTTCATCATGCCGCTGGCACACGTTCTGCCAATCATCGCCGTGCGCTTGCTCATCAAGGTGACACAGCCAATCTTGATGATTGGGTTACCTCAGCTTTATCAGTGTTAAAACCCAAAGGCAGGCTTGTGATGATTATCCGAAGCGATAGGACAGATGAAGTCATGCGAAGCCTTCATGCACAAGGGGCAGGCGGGGTGGCATTGCAACCTCTCTGGCCCTATAGCTCCAGCCCTGCCATTCGCGTTATCATCACAGCGCAAAAAGATACCAAAGCCCCTTTTGCGATATTGCAAGGCTTGGTATTACATCATCCAGATGGCGCCCTTACCACAAGAGCGAGCCAAATCTTATCTGGCGAGGGGGCAGGCTTTCTTGCTATGGCTGATACAGGCACTGATACAACAAAAGGATAGCGATTATGTTGGGACGTTTATTTTCGAAATTGTTATTCTGGCGCGGCGACAAGGCTGTCATTGCAGTCGTGCGGCTAAAAGGCGTGATTGCCCCATCCACAGGCGGCGTGCGCAAATCACTCAACCTCGAGACGCTAGAGCCACAATTAAAAAAGGCATTTAGCATCGGCAATATTAAGGCTGTTGCGCTGGTGATTAACTCTCCTGGCGGCTCACCTGTTCAATCACAACTCATCGCAGATAGAATTCGCCAGCTCGCTTCCAAAAATGACACACCTGTCATTGCCTTTTGCGAAGATGCGGCGGCATCTGGTGGTTATTGGCTTGCTTGTGCGGCTGATGAAATTTATGCAAGCCCTGCCTCTATCATCGGCTCTATCGGCGTTGTCTCTTCAGGCTTTGGCTTTCCTGATCTGTTATCCAAAATTGGCATTGAGCGCCGCGTCTATACTGCTGGCACATCAAAGGCAATGCTAGATCCCTTCCAGCCTGAAAAAGAAGCTGATGTCTCTCACCTGAAATCACTTCAAGCGCAATTACATGACCATTTTATATCCTACATAAAATCACGTCGTGGCGGCAAAATCACAGCCCCTGATGATGAGGTGTTCACAGGTGCGTTCTGGTCAGGCTCAACAGCGCTAGAGCTAGGGCTGATTGACGCTATCGGGAATCTTCATCAGGTAATGGCACAAAAATTTGGCCAAGATTATCGCCTTGTTACCATGTCGGCAAAATCAAATTTCTCATTACTCTCAGCGCTGTCATCAAGTGCCTCTTCAAAAGAGACCATGATGGGCGATGCCACAGATGCAGTGATAAATAAACTAGATGAACGCTCATGGTGGTCTAGGCTTGGGCTATAGTCGTAAATTGTAAATAAAGGCTAGGTTAAAAAGGTGGGTTATGATTTCAATCGGTAAAATTCTTGGACTTGCGGTTATCTTATTTGTGGTATGGCAGGTCTTTCGCTTCCTTGAAACGCAAAAGAAAATCAGAGAATCACAAAGCGCTGGCAGAGGCTCAGATGAGCAAGGTGCGGCCTCTGTTGAGATGGTTGAATGTGATAAATGCGGCAAATGGTATCAAGCTGGCGGCGAAGGGTGCAAGCAGTGCGCTCAAGATGATAGCTAAACTGATTTTATTTTGTCCAAAACTAGCTATTGAGAGCCGGATAAAGATTGCTATTTAACGCTATTTTCGGCTAGTGTTGGCGCACATATGAAATTGTTTTCCGAGCAACGGTAAAGCTAACATGGCTATTCGCACAGACTTTCAATCTATCATCTTAAACTTACAGCGTTATTGGGCAGATCAGGGATGTGTTATCTTACAGCCCTATGATATGGAGGTTGGTGCTGGCACCTTCCATCCTGCGACCACTTTGCGCGCGCTTGGGCCCGATTTCCACTGGAACGCTGCTTATGTTCAGCCATCACGCCGACCAACCGATGGGCGCTATGGTGAAAACCCAAACCGCCTCCAGCATTATTACCAGTTTCAAACCATCATGAAACCATCACCATCCAATGCTCAAGAGCTATATCTTGGCTCTCTTGAGGCGATTGGTCTTGATGTTCATGCACATGATATTCGCTTTGTCGAAGATGATTGGGAATCACCAACACTTGGCGCATGGGGTCTAGGCTGGGAGATTTGGTGCGATGGCATGGAAATCTCACAATTCACATACTTCCAACAGGTGGGCGGCATTGAATGTAATCCTGTGCCACTTGAATTAACCTATGGTCTGGAACGCCTTGCCATGTTTATTCAGGGTGTTGAGAATGTCTATGACCTTGATTGGGATGGCGTGCCAAAGGATAAGGGCGGCAAAGTCTATGGTGATATCTTCAACCGTGCAGAGGTTGAATTCTCTACATGGAATTTTGAACATGCTGATACGAAAGCTCTCTTCCAACATTTCAAAGATGCTGAAGCTGAATGCGGCAAATTACTTGCGCTTGAAACACCGCTTGCCCTGCCAGCTTATGATCAATGTATGAAAGCATCACATTTATTTAATTTGCTTGATGCGCGTGGTGTGATTTCTGTTACTGAACGACAAAGCTATATTGGACGTGTGCGCGCTCTGGCAAAGGGATGTTGCGAGGCTTGGGTTGCAAATGCCAAATCAGAGGAGATGGCATAATGGCACAATTATTCCTGACAATCGGTAGCGAAGAAATCCCAGCACGCATGCAACAATCAGCAGGCCGCGACCTTGAACGCTTGCTGGTATCTGCCCTTGATGAGGCAGCTCTCGCCCCATCTGATACAACAGCCTATTGGGGCCCACGTCATATCGCTGTGCGCATTGATACAATGCTTGCCCAGCAACCAGACAGAGAGATTGAAAAGCGTGGCCCGCGTATTGATGCACCTGATAAAGCCATTGATGGCTTTTGCCAATCAGTTGGCATGAGCCGTGATGAGCTAACCCAAGAAGACACAGGCAAAGGCACATTCTTTTTTGCTCGCAAATCAGAAAAAGGCCAGCCAGCAGAGACGTTATTGCCAGAGATTGTGAACCAAATCTTATCACAATTCCCATGGCCGAAAAGCCAGCGTTGGGGCACCTCTCGCAAATCATGGGTGCGCCCTATGCATCATATTGGCTTGCTTCTTGATGGCAAAATTGTCGAAGGTGCCTTTGATTTGGGCGGTGATATGCACATCGCCTTTTCAAACCAAGCCACAGGCCATCCCTTCCATAAGAACGAGAGTTTCACATTTGACAGCGCTGATAGCTGGCGCGAACAAATGCGCGATCATTTTGTCCTCGCAGATGCTCATGAAAAAACAGAGCTTATCAAAGCAGAGATTGCGGCCAAAACAAAAACACTTGGCATTGAAGTTATCCCAGATGAGGGCCTGCTAGCTGAAGTCACAGGCCTTGTCGAATGGCCAAATATCATCATTGGTAACATCGCACCTGAGCATATGGAACTACCTGAAGAGGTGCTGATTACCTCAATGCGTGTCCACCAGAAATATTTTGCAACACGCACCATCGCTGGCGAGAATAAGGGGGCGATTGCACCTTACTTCATCACAGTGGCAAACCGCCTGCCTGCGCCAGAGACTGATAAGCTTATCCAGCAAGGTAACGAGCGTGTCTTGCGCGCACGTCTTGCAGATGCTGCCTTTTTCTATCAGCAAGATAAAGCCCAGCCTCTATCAGATAATCTGCCAGCACTTGATAATATCACCTTCTATGAAGGGCTTGGCTCAGTCGGTGATAAAGTCAAACGCATGACAGCGTTGGCACAAGAGATTGCCTCTTATATCACAGGCGCAAATACAGAGGCTGTAAAGACAGCCGCCCAACTAGCAAAGACTGATTTGGTTACTGATATGGTTGGCGAATTCCCAGAATTGCAAGGTTTGATGGGGGGATATTATGCGACCCATCACGGCTATGATAATGATATCTCAACAGCGATAGCTGAACATTATAAACCTGTGGGCGCATCAGACACAGTGCCATCAACGCCAACAGCTTTGGCTGTCTCATTGGCTGATAAAATTGATACATTGGTTGGCTTTTTCGGTGTTGGTGCCAAACCAACAGGCTCAAAAGACCCCTTTGCATTGCGCCGTGCGGCTTTGGGTATTTTGCGCATGATTGATGAATGTGACATTGCCTTACCGCTATCAGATATTTGTAAAAGCGCGTCCAAATTACATGACTTTGATAAGCTTGATGATGACGTTAGCCCCTTCATCAAGGACCGCTTAAGTGTGATGTTGCGTGATGGGGGCAAGAAAGAACCACTGCCTCATGATGTCGTGTCTGCGACCTTATCCACAGCTGGTATTGAAAATCCGCGCCTTATGATGCGCAAAGCCGCCGCGCTGAAAGGCGCGCTTGATGGGGATGAGGGCGCAAAGCTAATCGCTGGCTTCAAACGCGCTAATAACATCCTATCAGCAGAGGCAAAAAAATCACAAGATGCTCTGCCAACACAGATTGATGCCGCGCACTTTATTGATGAGGAAGAAAAAGCCTTATTCACAGCGATTGAGGCCATTCCAACCAAAGCGGTTGAGAGTGAAGCTGATTTGATGGCTGTCATCTCATCACTTGCTTCACTTGCAAAGCCGATTGATAACTTCTTTGAACAGGTTATCGTCAATCATGAAGATGAGGCTGTGCGTGCCAACAGGCTTGCCTTGCTAAACCGAATTATCAGCCAGATGGGTAGTGTGGCTGATTTTTCAAAAATTGAACGGTGATAGGTGATTGTTCAATACCATTTGGGGTCACAGAGTAACTTGCATCATAAAGGGATAAATGATGACAAATCAAACTGCTGATAACATGAAATGGGTCTATTCATTTGGCGCAAGCGCCTGTGATGGCGATGCCAGCATGCGTAACCTACTTGGCGGCAAGGGGGCAAATTTGGCTGAAATGTCAAATATTGGCTTGCCTGTGCCACCTGGTTTCACAATTACCACAGCCTTATGTAATCATTATTATGATAATGGCAAAACCTATCCAGACGCGCTGGAAGGCCAGATTAAAAGCGCCCTTGCCCAGATTGAACAGGAAACAGGCCTCACCTTTGCTGACCCTGCTAATCCCTTGCTGTTATCTGTTCGCTCAGGTGCGAGAGCCTCTATGCCCGGGATGATGGATACGGTTCTTAATTTGGGTCTCAATGATGAGACATGCGAGGGTTTGGCAAAAAAATCAGGTGATGCCCGTTTTGCCTATGATAGCTACCGCCGCTTTATCCAGATGTATGGCGATGTTGTGCTTGGTGTTGATCATGGCCTCTTCGAAGACAGGCTAGAAGATATGAAAATGTCGCTCGGCCTTTATGAAGATGTTGACCTTAGCGGTGATCATTTACGCCAATTGGTCGAAGATTATAAACAAATTGTCCAAGATGAGCTTGGGTCTGCATTCCCACAAGACCCGCAAGAGCAATTATGGGGCGCGATTGGGGCTGTGTTTGCCAGCTGGATGAACCCGCG
>WTHW01000120.1 GCA_011526395.1 Alphaproteobacteria bacterium | reverse complement strand
CTTTCACTCGTGATGTGGCTGATTCTGCTTTGATGTTCCAATCAATGGCAGGGCACGATCCAAAAGATTCAACATCTGCCAATGAAACACTACCAGACATCTCATCAGCAATGGCTGGGGGTGTAAAGGGTATGAAGATTGGTATCCCATCTGAATATCAAATGGATGGTATGGACGAGACAATCATCAAATTATGGCAAGAGGGGCAAGCATGGCTAAAAGACGCTGGTGCTGAACTTGTTGAAATCTCACTGCCACATACAAAATACGCACTGCCAACCTATTACATCATTGCACCTGCCGAAGCCTCATCAAATCTCGCACGATATGATGGCGTTCGCTATGGCAACCGTGTGGAAGAGGGCGGCTCTCTTGACGATATGTATGAAGCGACTAGAGCCGCTGGCTTTGGTGACGAGGTACAACGCCGTATCTTGATTGGCACCTATGCGCTTTCTGCTGGCTATTATGATGCTTACTACCTAAAAGCACAGAAAGTCAGACGCCTTATCCGCAATGATTTTGATGAAGCGTTCAAATCAGTGGATGCCATCTTAACACCTGCCACACCATCAGCGGCATTCCCGCTTGGCGTAAAACAGGCTGATCCTGTGACAATGTATCTAAATGACGTCTTCACAGTGCCAGCGAACTTGGCTGGTATACCGGGCATATCTGTCCCAGCTGGCCTTAATGCTGATGGCTTACCACTTGGCTTGCAAATCCTATCTGACGCTTTTGCCGAAGATAAAATGTATGCTGTTGCAAAGGCAATCGAAGATGCCGCTGGTTTTGCGGCACGACCACCACGTATGGCAGGAGGCGCATCATGAGCAATCTTGTAATGGGCCGCACAGGCGAATGGGAAGTTGTTATCGGCATGGAAGTTCATGCCCAAGTCTCATCTAACTCAAAGCTATTCTCAGGCGCACCAACAGCCTTTGGCGCAGATCCTAATCAGAATGTATCGCTGGTTGATGCCGCAATGCCTGGCATGTTGCCAGTGATTAACGAAGAATGTGTCCATCAGGCCATCCGCACAGGTCTTGGCCTGAATGCTGAGATTAATTGCTATTCAGTGTTTGATCGTAAGAACTATTTTTACGCTGACTTGCCACAAGGCTATCAGATCAGCCAGTTCAAACATCCCATCGTGGGTGAGGGCGCCATCACGATTGACCTCAAAGATGGTAGCTCTGTTGAGATTGGTATTGAACGCCTTCATCTTGAACAAGATGCTGGTAAATCCATGCATGACCAGCACCCGTCAAAATCATATATTGATTTGAACAGATCAGGTGTGGCCTTGATGGAAATCGTCTCAAAGCCAGATATCCGCTCAGCTGAACAAGCTGGCGCCTATATGAAAAAACTGCGCTCTATTGTGCGCTATCTTGGCACCTGTGATGGTAATATGGAAGAAGGCTCAATGCGTGCTGACGTCAATGTGTCTGTGCGCCGTCCGGGAGATGAGCTTGGCACACGAACAGAGACAAAGAACCTAAACTCAGTGCGCTTTATCATGGCGGCGATTGATTATGAAGTGCAGCGCCAGATTGAAGTCATCGAAGATGGCGGCGAGATTACACAAGAAACGCGTCTATTTGATACCAACACGGGCATGACACGTGCCATGCGTGGTAAAGAAGACGCACATGATTACCGCTATTTCCCAGACCCAGATCTATTGCCATTAGAATTCAGCCAATCGCTGGTGGATGAGTTAAAATCACAACTACCAGAACTGCCAGATCAAATCAGAGCGCGTATGATTGGTGAATATGGTCTGTCATCCTATGATGCCGCCGTCCTCACAGAAGAGCGTGAAACAGCTGCCTTTTATGAGGAAGCAGCGCAAGGCCAAGATAAAAAGCTTACCTCAAACTGGATGAGTGTTGAGCTATTCGGCGCGCTAAACAAGGCTGGTAAATCTCTATCCGACAGCCCAATCTCACCAGCCCAGCTTGGTGAATTGGTTGGGCTTATCTCTGATGGCACCATCTCAGGGCGCATTGCCAAAGATGTCTTTGCAGATATGTTTGAAACTGGCAAGCAAGCCTCTGTTATCATTGAAGAAAAAGGCTTGAAACAAGTCTCTGATACAGGCGCGATTGAGGCGCTGATTGATCAGGTTCTCGCTGATAATCAGGATAAGGTGGACGAATATCGTGGTGGCAAGGACAAGCTATTTGGCTTCTTTGTTGGCCAGACGATGAAGCTATCCAAAGGCCAAGCAAACCCTG
>WTHW01000225.1 GCA_011526395.1 Alphaproteobacteria bacterium | reverse complement strand
ACGCAAAGGCCCTTGGGAAGAGCGTATCAAGCAAGAAGTTGAAGCTGTTCGTGATAATGTGGGTGTCTTGGATTTGGCAGGTTTCTCTCGCTATAACTTGTCTGGTACAGGTGCCGCTGATTGGCTATCAAAGCAAATCACAGGCAAATTGCCAGCAGTTGGCCGCATGGGTCTAGGCTATTATTGTGATGATAAGGGCCGTATCGTGACTGAGACATCAATCATGCGCCATGAGGAAGATCATTTCACTTTGATCACAGCGGCTGTTGCACAATGGCACGATTTTGATTGGTTATCAGCTGAATTGCCAGAAGGCTTAACACTGACAGACCATACAGATGATTATTCAACATTGATCATCTCAGGTCCAAAATCACGCGAGCTGATGGCTGAGATTTGTGATGGTGATTTGTCTGCTGCATGGCTATCTCATATGCCTTGTAATGTGGCTGGCAAGCCTGCAGCAATCGCCCGCGTAAGCTTTGCAGGCGAGCTTGGCTGGGAAGTGCATACTCCATCAAATCAAGCAGCTGAAATCTATGAGGCAGTTCTTGCAGCTGGTGCGAAGCCATTTGGTATGTATGCCTTGAATTCAATGCGTATCGAAAAAGGCTACCGTGCTTGGAAGCAAGATTTGTCAACAGATTATAACGCTGTTCAAGCTGGCCTATCACGCTTTATCGATTTCGATAAGGGTGATTTCAAAGGCCGTGATGCCTTGCTTGCGGAAAAGGAAAAAGGCTCTGATAAGGTCTTCACAATTCTGACATTGTCAGACACAGATTGTGATGCACCATATATGTCACCTATCCGCGTTGGCGAAGATATCATTGGTGAGATCACAAGCTGTGCCATGGGCTATCGTTCCGGTCAGATTGTGGCATTGGCCATGATTAAGCCAGATTATGCAACAGCTGGCCAAGAAGTGACAGTTGGTGTGTTTGGCGAGCGTGTACCAGCCAAGGTACATGGCCAATCAGCTATTTGGGATCCAAAGAATGAAAGGCTAAGAGCATGAGCGAAACAAGCGTAAAAGCCCTTCCAAAAAAAGCCCGCGTCGTCATTATTGGCGGCGGGGTCTCTGGTTGTTCAGTTGCATATCATTTGACCAAGCTGGGCTGGAGTGATGTTGTATTGCTTGAACGCAAGCAGCTAACATCTGGCACCACTTGGCATGCGGCAGGCTTGATTGGCCAGTTGCGCTCATCTAAAAATGCGACAAGGCTCGCCAAATATTCAGCTGATCTTTACATGAATCTTGAAGCTGAAACAGGTGTTGCCACTGGCATGCGTGCAACAGGCTCTCTTACAGTGGCTCTAACTGATGAGCGGATGGAAGAGATTACAAGACAAGCTGAAATGGCAGCTGTCTTTAATGTCGAAGCACAGCCAATCTCACCAGAAGAAGCACAAGCATATTATCCTTATTTGAATATTGATGATGTAAAAGGTGCTGTTTATCTGCCAGCTGATGGTCAGTCTGACCCTGCGAATGTGGCGATGGCACTTGCCAAAGGCGCACGCATGCGCGGCGCGCAAATCTTTGAAGGTGTCAAAGTGGATGATGTCATCATCGAAGATGATAAAGTCACAGGCGTTACATGGTCACAAGATGGCGAAACAGGCCAGATTGATTGTGATATGATTGTCAATTGTGGCGGTATGTGGGCACGTGACTTGGCAGTGAAGTCAGGCGTTAGCTTGCCACTACAGGCATGTGAGCATTTCTATATCGTCACAGAACAAATCCCTGATATGAGCCGCTTGCCAGTTCTGCGTGTACCAGAAGAATGCGCTTATTATAAAGAAGATGCTGGCAAAATCTTGCTTGGTGCGTTTGAGCCAAATGCAAAGCCATGGGCTGTAGATGGCATTCCAGAAGATTTCTGTTTTGACCAACTGCCAGAAGATTTTGATCACTTTGAGCCAATTTTGGCGGCGGCTGTATCACGTATGCCGATTTTGGAAACAGCTGGTATTCACACATTCTTTAACGGGCCAGAAAGCTTCACACCTGATGATAGACATTATCTAGGTCGTGCGCCTGGTGTTGAGGGATATTGGGTTGCCGCTGGTTATAATTCGATTGGTATTGTCTCATCAGGCGGAGCTGGCATGGCTTTGGCAGAGTGGATGGATAAAGGCCAGCCACCTTATGATCTGTGGGAATATGATGTACGCCGCGTACAGCCATTCCAGCGTAATAAGTCCTATCTAAAAGAGCGTGTCTCAGAGACTTTGGGCTTATTATATGATGACCACTTCCCGTATCGCCAATATACAACGTCTCGTGGTATCCGTCGCTCGCCATTGCATACACAATTGCTAGCACAAGGCGCGGTGATGAGTGAGACAGCTGGATGGGAGCGTCCGGGCTGGTTCGCCAATGAAGGCCAAGAGCGTGAATATCGCTATAGCTGGGGACCACAAAACTGGTTCGAAAATGCAAAAGCAGAACATATGGCTGTGCGTGAAAACGTAGCTGTGATGGACTTATCATCTTTTGGTAAGGTCAAGGTGATGGGCAAAGATGCGCTATCTTTCCTAAACCGTGTGTGCGCAAACCAGATTGATGTGGCTGTTGGATCATTGGTCTATACGCAAATGCTAAATGAGGCAGGCGGTATTGAATGTGATCTGACTGTGGCACGCCTTGCATCTGATGATTTCATGGCAACATTGCCAGCCGCGACTGTACAGCGTGACCTTGATTGGTTGCGCCGCCATGTCAATGCTGATGAGCATGTCGCTATCATTGATATGACAGCCGCAGAAGCTGTTATCGCTGTGATGGGGCCAAAATCACGTGACTTGCTAACAGCGGCATGTCGTCATGATTTCTCAAATGAGGCGTTCCCATTTGGCGGTGTCCAAGAGGTTGAGGTTGGCATGGGTCTTGCCCGCGCGCATCGTGTCTCTTATGTGGGCGAACTTGGCTGGGAGCTATATTGCTCAGCTGACCAAGCGGCACATATCTATGAGCATATCTGCGAGGTTGGCAAAGCGTTTGATCTGAAGCCAATTGGCATGCATGTGGTTGATGCTTGTCGTATTGAAAAAGGCTTCCGCCATTTTGGTCACGACATCTCAGAAGAAGATCACATTGTGGATGCCGGCCTTGCCTTTGCTGTGCCAAAGGACAAGACAGGCTTTATCGGCGAGGCGGCTGTGGCTGAACGCCGTGCAAGCGGCCCACAAAATCGTCTGATCCAATTCTTGGCAACAGACCCTGCGATTATGTTCTATCATAATGAGCCAATCTATCGTGATGGCAAGCAGGTGGGCTATCTGACCTCAGGCAATTATGGCCACTATATGGGCGGCTCAGTTGGTATGGGTTACATCCCATGCGCTGGAGAAAAACCTGCCGATATCTTGGAATCAAAATTTGAGATTTTGGTCAATGGCACAATGGCACAGGTCAAAGCCAGCATTAAGCCACTTTATGATGCAAGCCATTCAGCGATGAAGGCATAACGCATCTGCCATCATAAATAAAATAAAAGGCCGCCCTTATGAGGCGGCCTTTTTGTTGGTTTTGAAAATACGATAAAAAGCCGTTATACTCAGCCCCAGCGGTCCCGTAGTTAAACGGATATAACGGGGGATTCCTAATCCCCAATTAGAGGTTCGATTCCTCTCGGGATCGCCAATAGTGAAAGACATAAAATGCAACATCTCCTCAATAATATTAAAGAGCCGATAGTCTGTGCGGCTTGTTTGGATGAGTTTTCGCGCGGGCTGTCTGATGCGTCTTCTTTGCGCGGTTATTTGCGGATGGATGTGGGCTTTACGGATGCTGGCCTGCAAGTGTGGTGCCAGCGTCATGAAGCGAATATTTGTGTGATTGATTTTGAAGGCGCACGTCCTGAGGCTGATTTTCGCTCTTTAATCAAAAAGTCAGATACCACCCAAGACGCCGAATAATACTTGCCTTTTTCATGCTATCTATTGAGGATAGGCAAGTAGGATTTATGAGATGGGCAAAGTGATGGCGTATCAGACCATATCACAATTTTTTAACCAGCATGATGATATCACCCAGCTTGTTGTGGGGGTGTTTGATTATAATGGCGTCCTGCGTGGCAAGCGTATGCCGATTGCCAAATTATCATCTCTGCTAGAAAGCGGTTTTAAAATGCCGCTCTCCATTATTCAAACAGATATATGGGGACGTGATATCGACAACAGCCCCCTTTTATTTGAAACAGGTGATGCAGATGGCCAGATTGCGCTGATTGACCGTACGCCGCTTCGCCTAGTTTGGATGGCTGAACCAACGGCCTTGCTGATAGGCTCATTCGTGGATGATGAAGGCGCGCCGCTTGCGCTGTGCCCGCGCGGGCGCCTTGCTGAAATGCAAGCGCGCTTTGGTGATAAATCACAAGCTATCTGCGCTGGTGTTGAGATGGAGTTTCACCTGCTATCAGATGAGAGGCCTGCTCCTGCCGCCTCATTGGCAACAGGCACAATATCGCCGTCAGGTGATACGCTCTCAGCCCACCAGCTTGATGATTATGATAACTTATTCGCTGATATAAACACCCATCTTGACGCGCAAGATATCAAGCTTGATACCATCACCTCAGAGCTAGGGCGCGGCCAATATGAAATTACCTTTGCGCCCAAAAATGACCTTGTCACTTTGGCAGATGATATTTTGATTTTCAAATATCTGATTAAGGGGCTTGCCAAATCATATGGCATTCGCGCCAGCTTCATGGCAAAGCCATTAATGAGCGAGGCGGGAAATGGTATGCATGTTCACGCCTCACTTGTTGATAAGGCAGGTCAAAATCTTTTCCATGATGATAGCGATACTGGCACCAAAACCCTGCATCATGCAGTGGCTGGCATTTTGCAATTTATGAAGGCTTCAACTCTTATCCTTGCCCCTCATATGAATTCCTATCGCCGTCTTGTGCCATCTTCACATGCGCCAACTAAAATCTGTTGGGGAGATGATAATCGGTCTGCATCGGTGCGTATTCCGGCCTCATCGCCACAAGCGCGGCGCCTTGAATATCGCAGTGCTGGCGCTGATTGCCAGCCTTATCTGTTGTTGGCGATACTGGCCTATTCAATGGCAGAGGGCATTGATGGCGC
The DNA here is from genome assembly GCA_011526395.1 of Alphaproteobacteria bacterium. Classification (GTDB taxonomy): domain Bacteria; phylum Pseudomonadota; class Alphaproteobacteria; order Puniceispirillales; family Puniceispirillaceae; genus UBA685. The sequence continues at coordinate 2,459 of WTHW01000225.1, read as the reverse complement.
GCTTTCTGCGCCAGATCCAGTCACCGGCAATGCCTATGATCATGATTATGACAGCCTGCCAGTTGAGATGTCAGAAGCTATGCAGATTTATGCCACAAGTACAGCGATACAACAGGCACTTGGCGAGCCATTATATTCCTATTATCTTGCGACTAAGAGGCAGGAATGGACAAGGTTTGCCGAACATGTCTCTGATTTTGAATATCACAGCCTGTCACATAATATTTAAGAGGGCGATATGAGTAACGATAAAGATAATAACCTAGCCCCTGAAATGGGTGATCAGGCATGGCGTTCACAAAAGCCAGATGCACATTATTTTGAGCCGACCTATTCAGGTGCGCTCTCATTTTTGCGTCGCCCCTATAGCCGTGATTTCAATGGTGTCGATGTTGCTGTCAGCGGCATTCCCTATGATGGCGCAGTAACATACCGCCCTGGCTGCCGTCTTGGTCCGCGCGCTATTCGTGCCGCCTCTGTGCAATTGGCTGAACTTGATGCTTTTCCTTTCGGCTTTGCGCTATCTGATTATCTCTCAGTGGTGGATGCAGGTGATGTTGTCTTAAACCCACATGACCCATCCACTATTTTTGATGCTATCTATCACCATGCCAAAAATATCATCGCAACAGATACCAAGATGCTATCTTTTGGCGGCGATCACTTTGTGGCCTATCCGCTGATTAAGGCACATGCTGAAGCTTATGGCCCTATCGCGCTTTTGCAATTTGATGCCCATTCAGATACATGGGACAGCTTTGGCCCACTTGATCATGGCACCATGTTTTATGAAGCTGTCAAAGAAGGGCTGATTGATGTTGAACATTCAGTCCAAGTGGGGCTTCGCACGCATAATGACCGCGATGTTGGCATGCAAGTTATCACAGCGCCAGATGTCCATCGCAAAGGCGTTGATGAGGTTGCCAACATGATACAAAGCCGCATCGGCAACAAGCCATGCTATGTCAGCTTTGATATTGATGTGCTTGACCCTGCCTTTGCACCCGGTACAGGCACGCCCGTATCAGGCGGCCTTGCCACATGGCAGGCGCTAGAGCTGATCCGCTCTCTTAGCAAACTCAACCTGATTGGCATGGATTTGGTCGAGGTCTCCCCTCCCTTTGACCATGCCGAGATCACAAGCCTCGCCGCCGCCACAGTCGCCCATGACTGGCTAGGCATCCTAGCACAGCAGAAGAAGGGTTAAATTTTTAACCTATCTCGCAATTTGTAATAAGCCATGCCAAGGGCAAGGACAGGGGTGCGTAAAGGGCCGCCGGGGAAGGGGATATGGCCAATTTTGGACAGGGTTTCAAAGGCTGTACCATCACCCATCGCATTTTGCGCCAATATCTTGCCAGCCATGCCAGATAGCGCAACACCATGACCAGAGAAGCCTTGCACAAAATGACAATCTGCCGACAGGCTGCCAAATTGGGGGATGCGGCTGACAGTGATTCCAATGCGCCCTGACCAGATGGTTTCAATCTCATAATCTGATAATTCAGGAAACACAGATGCCATGCGCCGTTGTAAATCACGCCCAATAATGGCTGGATTATCAGGTATCATATAGCTGGCCCTGCCACCAAATATCATACGGTTTTGGGCATCAAGGCGGTAATAATTAAGCGCGGCATTGCCATCTGATACAGCATCTCGATGTGGCAAGAGCGCACGTGCTAAATTATCTGATAACGGTTTTGTTGATAGCACTGATGAGGTCACATTTGCGAGCGTGCGGCGCATTTGTTTTGGTGCCACATTTTGAATATAGGCATTACCACAAATCAGTAATTGCTTTGCCTTAAACACACGCCCATCATTGATATGTAGCTGGTTTGTCGCTGTATCAACATAATCTACCAACGTGTTTTGATGAATATCTGCCCCTGCCTTTGCGGCGGCACGCGCAAGTCCTTGCAGATATTTAAGTGGCTGAATATGGCCTGCTCCTGCTTCATAAAGGGCTGATTGATAGGTGCTTGTGCCAACATGCTCACGAATGGCATCTTCATTTGGTAAAAATTGCAATTCTTCTAGGCCATATTTGGCATAGGTCTCTTGCATATCGCGCAAATCAGCCTCATGCCTGTCATGATAGGCGGCATGAACATACCCTAGTTGTAAATCGCAATCGATTTTATATTTCTTGATGCGCTCGCGCGCCAAATCAACAGTGGACATGCCTATCTGCCATGCCAGCTTTGCCTCGTCACCAGATAGGTGCTTTTCTATATGCTGGAAGCTAGATGGCCAGTCTGGCAAGAGGTGCCCACCATTACGCCCAGACCCGCCATTGCCAATGCCATAGGCTTCTATCAGACCCACATCCACACCATTTTCCGCTAGCTCCAATGCTGCAGAAATGCCTGTAAAACCGCCACCTAATATCAAGACATCATATTTGTGCGTATAATCATGCTTTGGCTGGAATGAAAGGGTCTCTAAGTCTTTTT
>WTHW01000089.1 GCA_011526395.1 Alphaproteobacteria bacterium | reverse complement strand
CCTTTATCATGCATATCAGCACTGAAACATTGGTCTCTAAAGACTGTTAACCCCTCTTTGAGCGTTAACTGGAACCAATCACGACAGGTAACACGGTTACCTGTCCAATTATGGAAATACTCATGTGCGATAATCGCTTCAACTCTATCAAGATCATCATCTGTAGCGGTCGCACTATCAGCTAGAACAAATTTAGAATTAAAAATATTTAATCCCTTATTTTCCATAGCGCCCATATTAAAATGGCTAACAGCAACTATCTGGAAAAGATCAAGGTCATATTCCAAGCCATATACATCTTCGTCCCATTTCATGGAACGCTTCAAGCTATCCATAGCGTGTGACGTTAGATGGCCATTCCCATGCTCAACATAAATATGCAAATCAACCATTCTGCCTGATGATGTTTCGAACTTATCTTTAACAAGCTCCAAATCACCTGCCACCAATGCAAACAGATAAGATGGTTTAGGATGCGGGTCTTGCCAAAGGGCAAAATGCCTATTGCCCTCAGCCTCTCCTGTCTCAATCAAATTACCATTACTTAATAATTGACGATACGCCTTATCCGCTTCAATCCGCACAACAAAAGGCGCCAGAACATCTGGCCTATCAAGGTAAAAACATATACGCCTAAAACCCTCAGGCTCACACTGTGTACACAACATGCCTTGTGAATTATATAGCCCCTCTAGAGCTGTGTTTTCATAGGGATTACAAGAAGAGTGGACAGATAGCACACATTTTTCAGGCAGGCCTGAAATGGTCAACAAACCATCTTCATAGTGATAATCTCTCGTATCAAGACGTTCACCATCGACACTGACTTCCAGAAGAATCAGCCCTTCACCATTTAGGACAATCTTATCAGCGCCCTGATTAGCTTCAATGGTCAGTTGTGATGTGATATCAGCTCTATCTTCATAAATTTGCACGTCTAAAGAGACATTATGGACTTTATGAGATGGTGGCAGGTAATCTTTTCGGTAAATAATTGTTGTATCAGCCATCGCGTGACGTCGTAAATGCTTCTCTGCAATGATCTTCGCAATATGGCTTACCTGATGTTACCGCCTTGCCGCAAAAACTGAAATCAGTGTGTTTTGGGTCACCTGATGGCCATGCACATTTTGAGCGAGACCAGTTTAATTTGCGCAAAGCAAGTCGCAATGGCAGATCTGTAATCTCTTCCAAAGCTGGCTCTTCTTTAGCAACTGCTTTTTTTGGCGCGATAGGTGATTGACGCTTTTTAAGGCCAAGACGGTGTGCTTTACCGGCAATCGCATTGCGCGTTACGCCTAACTCTTCACCAATAGACGAAATGGACAAGCCTTTATCCCATAGCTGTTTCAGCTTTTCCAGGCGCTCTTCTGTCCAACTATTCTTTTCTTCAGCCATTAAATCGTTTCTTTTTAAAATTGATTTTTATGCGTTTATCACAATGTCACAGCTTCATATTGTATCTGCGTAGCTTTTTAGTTTCAACGAAAAACTAATGCTAACTATTTATCGTTACACATCATCTGCACCAATGAAATGCTTTATCATAGCCAGCTGGGAATCAAACATATGGCGCCCGTAATGACATGCGATACCGCGATTTGAAGCTGCCTTCAATAAGGCTGTTTCTTCTGGCACCATGATAATGTCACAGACCAAAGCATTGTCTGATAATTCATCGACGTTACAAGGCAACTTATCACCCTCATACAAACCAAGCGAGGTTGCATTAATAACAATATCATAATCACCAACGAGCAGATCATTGACCTGTTCAATTTTTGCACCTGAATTTTGCTTTTTAACAGCCTCAACCAATGCCTGAGCCTTGTCAGGCGTTCTGTTGTACACATCTAGACCAGAAATTGCCTCAAGACAAAGCGCGTAAGCAATGGCGCGCGCTGCCCCACCGGCGCCAATAATAAGGCATTTTTTGTTTTCTAGGGAATGTCCTTGATCATGCAAACCAGTGACGAAGCCAGCACCGTCAAAATTATCACCTTTAAGACGTCCCTCTTCAAATCGGATAGCATTGACAGCCCCTGTAATGCGCGCCACCTCACCAAGCTCATCACATAGCTCTGCTATAGGCATTTTATGTGGGATTGTGACAGCAGCGCCCATAAAATTTGGCATAGCGCGCAGACCTGCAATCCCCTCCTCTAATTTGTTCGGCAGAATATCAATTGGGATCATAACTGCATCATTGCCTTTTTCTTTGAAAATAGGGTTAAACAATGATGGTGCCCGCACATGGTCTGTTGGGTGCGCAATACATC
>WTHW01000173.1 GCA_011526395.1 Alphaproteobacteria bacterium | reverse complement strand
ACTGTAAATAACAGAGGCGTGCTGGCAGAAGCACATCTGTTCGAATTTGATGAAGATATTTATGGGCAAAGGCTGACCCTTGCACTTATCGACTATATCAGGACAGAACAGAAATTTCCGTCTCTTGATGCGCTCAAAGACCAGATAGAGGCAGATTGCAACACTGCCAGACAGATCTTCAAGAAGATTGACGCTGACAGTTTTGCATCATAAATAGATTTGCGTCATAACGTTTTAGGAATGTTTCAGACATTAACACTAAACACTGTTTAACCTATAACAGGTATCATTATGGATTATAAACAAACGGTTTTCCTTCCAAAGACAGACTTTCCAATGCGTGGCGGCCTGCCGAAAAAAGAGCCTGAAATTCTGGCGCGCTGGGCACAGCTTGATATTTATGGACAGCTTAGGAAATCCCGTGCAGATAAGCCGAAATTTGTGCTGCATGATGGTCCGCCCTATGCAAATGGCAATCTGCATATCGGGCATGCGCTAAACAAGATTCGGAAAGATGTGATTAACAGATCACAATCCATGCTTGGCAAAAATGCGAATTATGTGCCTGGCTGGGACTGCCATGGCTTGCCGATTGAATGGAAAATTGAAGAGCAGTACCGGAAAAAAGGCAAAGATAAGGACGAGGTGCCAATCGCCGAGTTCAGACAGGAATGTCGTGACTTTGCAGCGCACTGGATGGATATACAGTCTGAAGAATTTCAGCGTTTGGGAGTGCTAGGCGACTGGCAGAATCCCTATCAGACAATGAAGTTTGAATCTGAAGCTATCATTGCTGCCGAAATTGGCAAGTTCCTGATGAATGGTTCGCTTTATCGTGGCTCAAAGCCGGTCATGTGGTCACCTGTTGAAAAAACAGCTCTGGCAGAGGCAGAGGTAGAATATTCAGACCATAAATCTGTTACCATCTATGCAAATTTCACCTTGCGTGCCTGTCCGGTAGAGGCACTGATTGGCACAAAGCTTGTGATATGGACAACAACCCCGTGGACTATGCCGGGCAACAGGGCGATGGCATGTGGCGCCGATATCCAGTATAGCGCACTTAAGATCGAACAGCTTGAAGAGGGCAGTCTGGCCAGAATTGGCGATGTTATCTGTCTGGCAGATGATCTTATCGAAACGGTTTGCAAAGAGACAGGCATTGCCAAAACATCTGTTGCACATAAATTCACAGGTGCCGAGCTGGAAGGCAGTATTGCCAGCCACCCGCTCTCAGATGATGGCTATGATCATGATGTGCCGGTATTGCTGGCAGATTATGTCACCACAGATCAGGGTACCGGATTTGTGCATATTGCACCTGGTCACGGTCCTGAAGATTACCAGCTTGCCCATCTGGTGCATGGCATAGAAGTGCCAGATACAGTTGGCGAAGATGGCGTAATTGCCGAACATCTGCCATTGTTTGGCGGCTGCCATGTATTGCGTGACAATCAGAAAATTGCCGATGTGATGGCTGAGAAGGGCGGGCTGATAGGGATTGGCACGCTGGTTCATTCTTATCCGCATTCATGGCGTTCTCATGCGCCTGTGATTTACCGCAATGCAACCCAGTGGTTCGTCTCAATGGGAGATAACCAGCAGGGCGGGCTACGGGAAACTGCGCTCAATGCGCTGTCACAGACTGATTTCTATCCACAGGCAGGGCAGAGACGTCTGAGTTCGATGATCGAAAACAGACCTGACTGGTGTTTGTCGCGGCAACGCGCATGGGGAGTGCCAATCGCTGTTTTCTATCATAAGCAGACAGGTGAGCCATTACGTGATCAGGCTGTGATAGACAGAATTGTTGATGCGTTCAAAGAAGAGGGATGTGATGCGTGGTTTACCTCGCCGGCTAGCCGCTTTCTAGGCGATAATTATCAGGCAGATGACTATGTTCAGGTCATGGATATTGCTGATGTCTGGTTTGATTCAGGCTCAACCCATGCCTTTGTGCTGGAACAGCGTGAAGATTTGCAAAGCCCCGCTGATCTGTATCTTGAAGGTTCTGACCAGCATCGCGGCTGGTTTCATTCCAGCCTGCTTCAAAGCTGCGGCACCAGAGGGGTTGCGCCCTATAAGGGCGTGCTGACCCACGGTTTTGTGCTGGATGAGCAGGGACGCAAAATGTCAAAATCACTTGGCAATGTCATCGCGCCGCAAAAGGTGATCGAACAGAATGGCGCAGATATTCTAAGACTATGGGTGGTAAGCTCGGATTATTATGATGATTTGCGCATTGGCCATGAAATCATCAAAAGACAGTCAGATCATTAC
>WTHW01000071.1 GCA_011526395.1 Alphaproteobacteria bacterium | reverse complement strand
AGGATAAAGAGAGCGGCACCATGATAGCAGTTCCAAACCATCCATATCTGAATCTCGCATCCAAATATCCAAGATCACACAGCTTGGAGGTCTTGTGACAAGCAATTCTCTGGCCTCTTTGGCATTTGATGCCGCAACAGTGACAAACCCCTCATCCTCCAGAGTCATTGAAACCAATGAGCGAATATCTTTTTCATCATCAACAATCAGAATATCGCCGCTCATGTATCAGCACTCCTATCTATGGGTAATTTTACTGTTACCATGGCGCCAATTACATCGCCAGTTGCCGAAAGTTGATTTGCTAGCTCAATTTGCCCGCTGTGGTCATCAATGATTTTCTGCACGATTGATAACCCAAGGCCTGTACCACTATCTCTTGTCGTCATATAGGGCTCGAACAGCTTTCCAAGATCAACATTTGGGAAACCTGGCCCGTTATCCGAAATTCGCATAACAAAATCGTCATTCTCATTACAAAGATGGATATCAATTTTAGGCGTATTTATCTTCGCTTCACTGAGAGCATTTATTGCATTTTGAAGCAAATTAGTGATTAGCTGCCTCATTAAACCTTGGTCTACCAGCAAGTTGTCTTGTACATTTTCCTGTTTAGTAACATGTAATGCGACCCCGAATTCATTGTTTGCATATAAGCCCACCTGACCTTCTACTAAGCCAACAAATTCTGTCTGGCTATATTGCGGAGATGGCATTCTCGCAAAAGCAGAAAATTCGTCCACCATGCGCCCAATGTCGCCCACTTGCCTGCTGATAATATCTATATATTCCTGATATTTAGATGAGTCTTCTTCACTTTTTGGTTTATATTTTTTAAGCAATCGATCCGCTGCAAGTTCAATTGGTGTAAGCGGGTTTTTGATTTCATGTGCAATGCGCCTTGCAACGTCAGACCATGCTGCTTTTCTTTGAGCTGTTAGAAGAGCTGTCATATCATCAAATGTAACGACATAGCCAATAATGCGCTTCTCCACATATTCAGCTGATATGCGAGCGCGCAATGTGATACGGCGACCATCTATGAACAATTCAATTTGTTCTTCATCCCGCCCCTTCTTCTTTTTTTGAATAATAGAGGTTAGATGCGCAAACTCAGGTATGATGGCGCTAAGCTCTTCGTTAATTAATTGTGATGGTTTAAATCCTAGAAGTTGACACGCCATTTGATTGGGCAAAGTGATAACACCCTTCTCATCAAGGCCAATCACGCCAGAAGACACGCCGCGCAACACTGTTTCAGTAAATTCACGTCTTTGGTCGAGTTGTGCATTGGCTGCAACGAGCTGATATCTAGAACGCTCCAATTCATCAAGCATGTTATCAATGGAAGTACCAAGACGGTGAATTTCGTCCAGCCCTTGATTATCACCTACGCGAGGCTTCAAATTGCCTAATTTAACCTCATCAACCACTGAAATAACCTGCGAGAGAGGCGCAACAATCGACGTTGCCAAGTTCAGACCGATCCATAAAGCAGAGAGAAGCAGTAATAAAGTTACAGCAAAGAAAATGGCAGCGAAGCTTATCTGTAGGTCAAATTGCCTAAATGCAAGAGATTGGTAATCTGATGCAGCCAGTTTGGTTTGATCAACCGCGTCAAGAACCGCATTATCAATAAAACGCCCCACCAACAAATATGCATCTACAAACGAGTTAAGTTTTACAGCAGCGCGTAATTTATTGCCCTGACCGGTATTAAAAATAACCACCTCGCCTGAGCGCGCACGTTGTACCCAGCTTTCATCCAAGCCAGTGAAAGTCAACGCGAATGCAAATTGCGATTTTGCAAGAATTTGACCAGTACCATCCACAATCACTGCTTCTGATAAGTTGCGAAGCAATATTTGGTTATTTAAATATTCATCTAGTCTCTTGGTATTATTTGAAAAACTTACAGCCTCTCGATTTACATCATTCGCCATTGCGAGGATTTCGCCACGCACAGAGCGTGAATGCTCATCATAATAGGCATCAGCAACATAGACTGATTGGTCAATAGCCGTGGAAATCCGTTGAGCAAACCAGCCTCTCAATGAAAAATCAAGCGCTGAAATAGCAAAGAAAGCAACGATAATTGCTGGTAGTGTTGTGATCCCGCCAAATAGCAAGGCCAGCCGCCAATGCAACTGAGATCCCGCCATACGTTGACGACGCTCGCGCCAAATACGCCAAATCTGTCTGCCAACAAATATAAGAAGCATTATTAGCGCAAGTAATGCACCTAGAAAAATACTCTGGAGAATAGGAGCTGTCTCTTATACACATCTGACG
>WTHW01000083.1 GCA_011526395.1 Alphaproteobacteria bacterium | reverse complement strand
AGAGACAGAACTTACCATCTGGCTGTCGATGGTCACGAAGCGATGTGCCGCCTTGGGCAATCGCCTCACGCAAGACTGATTGAATAGCTGGCAGCAAGCGCTCTGCTCTTTTGCCTTTCACAGATGATGCTTTTCGCCGAGGTGAAATGCCTGAACGATACAGCGCCTCACAAACATAAATATTGCCAAGCCCAGCTATCTGTCTTTGATCAAGCAGGAAGGATTTGATTGGTGATTGAGACTTGGCGAGTGTCTCATTTAAATAAGCCAAATCCAACACAGGACCAAAATCAAATGGCGCGTCTGTCATAGGCAAAGGTTCAGGGCCAAGAGAGGTCATCACTTTTGAATGAGCGACATCTTGTTGGGCCATCATATCCACATAGCCAAAACGTCTTGGATCATTAAATGTGACATAATAAATGGTGCCCTTATTTTGAAGCGTTAATTCAATATGATCATGAGGCTTGCTATTTGGTTTGTGCGTTGAAATACGCATTGAACCAGACATGCCCAAATGCCATAAAATCACTTTATCATCAATGCCCATCAAGATGATTTTTGCACGGCGAGAGACATAATGAACCTGGTGCCCTTCAAGCGCGCTATGAAGACCCTCTGGCAACGGCCAACGTAAATCGGGGCGTCTGATATCCGCTTTGATGATCTCAGAGCCAACCATTACAGGCACGAGCGCTGATTTGACGGTTTCGACCTCAGGTAATTCAGGCATATATATCTCTCTATGGTTTTTGTCTCACAGTCATATCATGATTATGAGTGTCGATTGAATAGCTTATCGATAAAGACAAGAGCAGGAGAGGCGCACTTTCATGCGCCTTTTATTGCAATTAGGGCCTAGCTGGACTAAATCAATGAGTATCAGCATCCAACGCGCACCATCACAGTAAGGATATGGTCATCTTATGAATAAGCCAGATAGCAAGACCCAAGATTACCAAAATGATGAGATTGATTTTGGCTTTCAATCTGTGCCGCGGGCACAAAAAGAATCCCTTGTCAAAGATGTGTTTAATTCGGTGGCCAAAAATTATGATGTCATGAATGACCTGATGTCTATGGGTGTCCATCGTTTGTGGAAAGATGCACTGATGGATTGGCTGGCACCTCAACCATCACAGACATTGCTTGATTTGGCAGGCGGCACGGGTGATGTCGCTCTTCGTTTCCTTAAAAGAGGGGGCGGTGATGTCAAAATTATCGATATTAATGAGGAGATGCTTCAAGCAGGTCAAAAAAGATCTGTCATGCGCCCTTATGCTGATCGCTTATCATGGATTGTCGGCAATGCTGAAGCCCTTCCTCTCGAAGATAACGCTGTTGACAGAGCGACCATTGCCTTTGGCCTTCGTAATGTGACGAATCGTGATGTCGCTCTGCGTGAAATTCACCGAGTCCTCAAACCAGGGGGACGGTTTTGCTGCCTAGAATTTTCATCTGTAGAAAATCCATTATTGTCAAAAATCTATGATGAATGGTCTTTTAAAATACTGCCTAAGATGGGCGAGCTCGTAGCTAAGGACAGGGCGTCTTATCAATATTTGGTTGAATCTATACGCCAATTCCCTGATCAATATCTTCTTGCGGATATGATGCGTGATGCTGGGTTTGCGCAGGTTCGTTTTCGCAATCTATCAAGCGGCATTGCCGCGATACATTCAGGGTGGAAATTAGACTGATGTTTGCCACAGCGCTGCTCACTGTGAAATTGATTCTGCGTTTGCCAGCCATTAGCTGGCATCTTGGCAGAGCCGGCGCTCTTCATCACCTGGCACGCATCACCATCTTTCCCAACTGGCTTCGCCGCACCCTAACCTTACTTGATAAAACCATGACCTTTGGCAGGATAGAAACAGATGCAGGCGTGGCTTTATGCAATGCCTTACAAAGATTAGGGCCTGGCTTCATCAAATTCGGTCAAGCCTTATCGACAAGAGCAGACCTTATCGGACCTGAGCTGGCGCTTGGCTTATCTGAATTACAAGACAGATTGCCTCCTTTTTCTGCCAAACGCGCACGCCGTCAAATTGAGCAAGCCCTGCAAAGCCCATTAGATGATATCTTTGCCACATTTAATGATGTGCCTGTGGCCGCTGCCTCGATTGCCCAAGTCCATAAAGCACAATTGCATAATGGTGAATGGGTCGCGGTGAAATTATTGCGCCCTCATATTCGTGAGCGTATGCGCAAAGACACAGATTTCTTTATGGTGATGGCACGCCTTGCTGAGGCGCTTTCGCCTGCTTTGGGCCGTCTTCATCTTGTTGAAGC
>WTHW01000125.1 GCA_011526395.1 Alphaproteobacteria bacterium | reverse complement strand
GCTCTGGCAACAGCGGCTTCGATCATCTCAGCTGCTTTTTCAACGCCTTCCCAGCCTTGTACCTTGACCCATTTTGATTTTTCCAAATCTTTGTAATGTTCAAAGAAGTGACCAATTTGTTCCAAGATGATTGGCTGAAGATCTGTCACTGTTTTTACATCCTTATAGTAAGGGTGCAATTTATCGACAGGCACACATAGAAGCTTTTCATCAACACCTGATTCATCTTCCATCATCAAAACACCGATAGGACGTGCGGCAATCACACAGCCATGAACGATTGGCATTGGTGTTAGCACACAAGCGTCAATCGGATCGCCATCATCAGATAATGTATGAGGGATAAAGCCATAATTGACAGGATAATGCATTGGTGTGTGGATAAATCTGTCCACCAAAAGGGCGCCTGAATCCTTATCAACTTCATATTTTACAGGAGATGAGCCTGCTGGGATTTCGATGATGACATTCACATCTTCTGGTGGGTTTTTGCCAATGGCAATTTTATCGATATTCATCGCTATGGTCTCGCTCGAGCTATAAGGCGGTTACGCCTTGTTGTTTTAAACTAATGACGCCCCTCTTTTGCCTATAAAAGCAGGAAAAATCAACCAAAAGACGATATCGTCTTGGCGCCTATATCAAAGGCATTATATCTTTGGTCATATTTCAGGCTGTATTTTTTGCGATATTCGCTTACTGTATGAATGTAAAAGTGATGTGTTTTTAAGATGTGTTCCAAAATGATGTTAGCAGACAAGAAAAACCCGATACCACAAAAACAAGAGGGATTTGCCCTTGTGGCAACGATGCTGATTGCGGCTGTGATATCTGTGGCGGCGATACCGTTGCTTGACCTTGTTGGGACAAGTGATGAATCAAATGTCAAATTGCAGGTTGAATCATTTTTGAATGTAGAAGCACGAGAAAATCTAGAGCTGGCTGTGTATTTGACAAAATATACAGGTGGTGTGCCGCCTTTTTATAAAAAGACACATGATGCTCAATCCTTGCAATTAGCGCGTGCTTGTGAGGCGCGTATCAGAAATGCAGATGCTGGCTTGCTAGGTGTTGGTAATAGCTTTGAGACACCTGGCCTGTTGGTAGGTTATGCCCCTATATCAGAGGTAAATGGCAGATTAAGCACTGCCTTTGTTGTGGATAAGGGACAAGCGGCGACACAAGATAATGACGGCGATGATCGTTATCGTCGTTATCTGGTTGCCTCATGCGCTACTGCAACAGGCTATGGCATGGCGCTTTATACCTCTGAGATTGCGAATATTCAGGGTAGTTTCTATACGCTGAACCTGAACGAATATTAAAGCTCTCTACTCTTGTTTACAGAACTCACGCTGGGCTGATAAATCCACTGTACGCTCATAGACAAGTGAGTTTAGTGACTCGCCAGGACGACCGCCAAATTCGACATAATAACCGCACGGGTCATATTTCTGGTTATCAATACAGGGTCTGTTATCTGGCAAATCATTCCATAGCCCCTGACCGATGGGCGATCCCACAATCTGCAGGTAAGCTTCGCCATTACCGCTACCTACGTCATTTGGCTCGTAAGAGGCCCAATTATGATAATGCAATGTCACAGCAGGGTTATCTTGTGTTGTCACACGGCGCTTAAACGCATCAGATGGCGCGCCGGCAATCGCAACATTATCTGTCATGGTAAAATCACTATCCATCACATCAAGACCAAGTGAGGAGACAGGACGCCCTTCGGCATTGTCGACATTGGTTTGATCCCAAAAACGTGTGCCAGCTTCTGGGCTGTTGGCTTCCCACAGCCATTGGCCGTTTGTGGCTTTATCCGTCCCGCCAAGCCAACCAGCAGGTACAGCCCCATTGGATTTACGGAACCGTTCAATCAGGAAGTCATTTTCTTCGCGGCTTGTCACTGTTGCCAAATAGCCCTTGGTGCCACAGAAGGTTGAGGCAAAGGCCGCGTTTTGAGATGCTTCCCAATCAACTGTGACGTTGTCTGCCACCTCGATAAAATCATAGAAATGGAATTGGCCGTTAATTTCCATCGGCAAATAGCCAAGTGAGATCACGATATCTTTGGTTGGTGCATATTCCTCACGCTTTGGACGATAGGCAAGATTGCGCATGGTTTTTTCCCATTCTTCAATCTCAACCGCGCTGCCATCTGTGACGAAAAAGCTCATCACACCTGTGTCAGCGCTCCATGTTGCATTAATTGTGTTTGGTGCGCCCGGAATATTATAATAGGTGTTATTATCTGCCCAAAATTGCGCTTTGGGGATGAATAACTCGTCCGTTTCATTATCATAGTCAGTCGCGATATAGGCAAAGCCTTGTGTGATGGGACAACTTGCAACGCCAGCTGGCCTATTCAAAACAAGATTAGGATCAGCACGGCAGAAATCTTCATCAAAGAATTTTTTATTCAATGCCAGCTTCTTTGGGCTTGTATCATAGTTAAATGAGGCCGCCCCATTGCCTGCGCGATAGCCATAATTAAACAGAACATCATTCGCATCGCTGTCAGAGCGTGTGAAGAAATTGCCATTTTCAGGACGCACGAAAATATCATCAGAAACGGTCTTAAAGCCATTTGCCTCAGCGATGCTGTCAGGGCAATCATCATGACGCGCACGGTGCAACAATTCATAATTATCATTGCCGTCATTTGGCCTGTCGACCATTGCGAATACATCACCGAAATAACGCTCATTCGTGGTGGTCGCTGTGGCTGTGGCATCTGATAGACCAATGGCGGCGCCTGTTCTGTTTTTGCCTGAGATATCAGCGAAACGATCATTATCAGCATCATAGGAGCTAAGAGGCCAGTGAAGCTGTTTCATCATCCCGTTGGGGTCAAGATTAACATCATAAATCGCTGCAGCTTGGACTTCATTTGCCGCGCTATCATAAAACTCAACATCAGATATCACACCGTTAAAGGCTGTGAAATTATCCCCTGTTAGCGGCACACCAATAGAAAAATCATCAGCGCTTGGGCCCAAATCAATCATCGGGGTGATATTCGGGTCAATCGCACTGACAGCGCGCGGATAGCCATTTAAGAAGATATTTACACTATTAGCATCAGCGATGCCTGAAGAGGTGACATTATCATAAGAGACAACAAGATGATGCCATTTGCCATTATGCAAGTCACGCGGTGCAGGCACAAATAAGGTCTTGGTACCATATCGTATCGCCAATTCCCCAAAAGGCGTTAGCACAAAGGCAATAGAGCTTTCAGCATTAGGATCATAAGTCCCCCATGAGGCCAATGTTTCAATCGTTGGCATAGATTTATTGTCACGTTTAAACCATAGGCCAAGTGTAAAGGCCTGATTATCGCCTAGCTGTGGGAAGTTGGCTGTTGTGACTTCGGCGGTGTTTTGGACAAGATTAACCCCTGTTCTGTCTTGTGGATCACGGCGCAATAAGAGCAAACATTCTGCGCTATAGAGCATATCTGACCAATTTACAGAGCTGTTATCAAATAACAGGCGGTCTGCTGTTTTCAGTCTGGTGCGCACAAATAATTCAGCTCTATCAACCTCGTCATTCAGCTCAACCGTTGTCTGCACGCGCACCCGTGTGGTTTGCACATAATCCATTACAGAGACAACACCAGCACCCACAATCGCCATAAGTGTGATGGCGACCATTAATTCAACAAGTGAAAAGCCGCCAACAAGCTGTTGTTTCAACCACAAACGAAAACGAGATAAGATCATAATCATGCCTTTTGGTTATAGGGGCTAGTACTTACGTGCCACATCGGCGTGACTGGTTAATATTCAAGCGGATGGCTTGTGTCTGGTTCGCATTCCCCGGTGCAAAAGGAATGCGGCGGAAGACAACCTTGTTTGTGACAGGGTCTAGCGCACGGATATTCCATGAGTTCAAGGTATCCCAGAACAGCAATTCAAAAATCGGATTACCAAATGTGTAATTGCGTAGCTCAACAGGTGTGGTTGAGGTGTTTGTCACACGCAACGGAACAACAACCCCGTCGATAGGGACTTGCCAGCTGGCTCTGGCAGTTAATCTGCCATCTGTGCCAATCACGCCTGTATATTCATCAGGGTCATCTGTGAAGGTATGTAAATCACTGGTATCATCAAGATCACGGCCAGGTTCAATATTGGACAGACGGAACGCAAGGCGACAACGGCGGTCACTGTCATTTTTAATAGAACTGTTTGGCCAGATGTCATCAGGTAGATTCAAATCTTTGAAATCGCTGTTTTTCATCGCATTGCCAGAACTGCGTGATGCGGCCAATGTGGTTGGCGCTGTACCAGAATTACAGATGCCGGGATAACCATCCAAAATCAGCTGAAGCGCATAGCGGTCTTGAGTCATATTATCTGATTCTTCATATAAGAAGACATTGATG
Organism: Alphaproteobacteria bacterium; assembly: GCA_011526395.1. Classification (GTDB taxonomy): domain Bacteria; phylum Pseudomonadota; class Alphaproteobacteria; order Puniceispirillales; family Puniceispirillaceae; genus UBA685. The sequence goes on along the minus strand of WTHW01000125.1, from coordinate 3,308 downwards.
GAGCTGTTAAGATTCCATGCCGTGCCGTTATCATAGGTCATCAGACGGCTGGAATAACGCTGATATGTCGTATTGTCATGTGTGGATGTAGGATTACACATGCTTCCATTGATACGCTTTTGTTGAACAAAATCATAACGATGTGAATTTGGCTGGCAATAACCATAGAAATGAGTCGGTGATGAGGGGTTAAAGACAGAAACAGTTGTGAGGAACGTCGCTGTGGTCTCATCAAAAACGGCTATACCTGTTGAATTATCAATATAGCCCAAATCAAATCGTGTCGCTGTGCCTTGCACCTGATCACCGCAATTTGGTGAGATATCAACATCGAATTGATGCACGGAACGTTGAGCCCCTGAACGAACAACGACACTGACAGAATCTGAGCCAAAGAAGCCGGTGGGTGATTTGTAGAACAATTCGCGAATAGCCTCTTTTAGCTGGCCGAATGTACCTGTGAGGGTCAAAGTTCTGGTATTGTCGCCTGCAACAGCGGCGCCATGAGAATCTGAGACAGTAAGCTCTGCGCCAATAAGGGGCGATGATAAAATCGCAATCCCTGTTTGATCATCCGATAAAGAGGTTAGAATCAAGCCTGTTTCAGGCGTGCTGACACCTGATTGGGCGACCATTGACTCTGGCCCTGTAAGATCGATGCCGATGGTCTTTCCAGTCGGGCGATCAATCAGTGATGTGTTATAGCGATTTACATCTGTAGAGCTATAGACAACAAAACGCGGGAAAATAATTTCTGCATCTTTCGCAGGCTGACCCGGATTGACGCTGGCACTATCAAGGCAGTTTGGATCATCAACGGTTAGGGTGGCTATCTTGCCATGAGATGTGTTGTTATCATTCATCGCTTGGGTGACGGTGCATAAAGAGCCAACATTTTCGACGCCAAATGAGATAGGCACATCATTTTTCAATAGCTGGTTCATCACTTGCGCAATTGTCTGGTTATCTGCTGCACCTTCTGGGATGGTCACGCAATCAGAGCGGAAGCTGACAGTGCCTATAATCTCGTTTGTTGCGGAAGTAAGGCGACATTTCGCTGTTGGCGAGGCGTCAGCATAGCGTGTCTGATAGCCCATGAGTGAACGATATCGAAGCGTTGTGTTTGGAAAATCAGCGCGGCTGAAAGTGACCTGTTCTTTGAAGTCTGTCAGACCAGAGCCTGGCACTGTTTCATCATAAGTGATGAACTCTTCATAAAGATAAGCGCCAAGCGCTTCTTCAGATTGCTGATTCGTCAGGTTGCTTCGTGACTTGAGCAATGTTGATTCTGTGTTGGATAACAGGCCAAAAACACCGATTGCCACCGTTGATAACACAGTCATTGCGACAAGCAATTCAACTGTCGAAACACCTTTTTGCAAGGCTAAACTAAACTTACGCACGCCGACGCCACCATAAACCCAATAACATGTTAAGTGAGATATCACTCTTAATCATGAATCTCTTATTTTGCGCGGCACAAGTCAATAGCGCCTAGTAGTAAAGCATCACCACATGTTTTGCTTCAGCAAAGAACAACCATCTTTCAAAAAACAGACCTGCCAATGTCGCCGCAACAGCTAGCATCAAGGCAATAGGTGAAGCTGGCAAGGCAGACAAAAGGATAAGAGGCAGCGCGCCGCCAATCGTCAATGAGATCATCCGAATGGTGCGTGCATGTTTGCGACCGACCTGAAAGCCCATCTCGTGCTGAAGGTAATTTTCAGATGTATGAGGCGGCATGAGAGGCGCCACTTTTCCAAGCTTGCCAAGACCTGTGGCTGTTTCTCTTGTGCTTGGGGCATCTTCTTTACCAGCAACTTGCCACCAAACGAGCTTAACACCCCATGCACCAACCAGCGCCCAGCTAGCGGCCATCGCCAATGAAGCTGATGGGCCTGAGGTGAGCGCAGTCAAAGCGGTAAGACCCACTAGGCCAGAGGCAATGCCAAATGCCAAATACGCAACAGATGTAAGCGGATGATGCCAGCGCGCCACCGTGCGCAATGATGCGTAAATCATCGCTGTGCAGAAGATAGTGGCAAGACAAAGGCCAGCGACAATGATACCTGCCCATAAAGGTGGCTCACCCACAAAATGAGCATATAAAAACCAGCCCAAAACAGCATCAAGCGTGATAATGGCCAAAACACCTTCACGGCTAAGCCAGCTAGAGCGCCATTGTGTCAAAGCACGCCAAGCACGTTCAGGATGACCCAAATGGAAGGTTGATGACAGCAAGCCTGCGCCTGAGAATATCATGATGACAGCTGCCACAAGCAGCTTGTCAGATAAATCTGGCATGGCAATCAGGTTCAAAGATACCAATGCGGCAAGGCCGAAACCAAAGCCAGACATAACAGTGAAGAATATAATTGAAAAAGCAGGACGCATTAGGCTTCTCCTGAAATCTTATCAAGGGCGCTATCAACCCATTTCCAAAAGCCTTGTGGCTGTTGTGCTTCTGCCATAGCGACAAGAGACTGCGTCGCATCATCTTCGATGCTACGCTCGCGTGGTGGCAGATATTGATTCACAGGCTTTGTGCCTTGTTCTGGCATCAAATCCATACCGCCGCGCGCTGCGACTAGCAATGAGACCTCTGAGTTTGGATCGCCTAGATCACCAAAGTGACGGGCATTTGTTGGACATGTGCGTACACAAGCTGGCTGTCTGTCTTCTTCGGGCAGATTATCATTATAGATACGGTCTACACAAAGGGTACATTTCTTCATCACCTGTTCAGCGGGGTCCATCTCGCGCGCGCCGTAAGGGCATGACCATGCACAAAGACCACAACCAATACACCAATCTTCATTGACCAAAACAATGCCATCTTCAGCACGTTTATAAGATGCGCCAGTTGGGCAAACAGTCACACAAGGTGCCTCTTCGCAATGCAAGCATGATTTCGGGAAATGCACTGTGCGTGAAATGGCTGGTGCATTATTTGTCGGCTCTGGTGTCACCTCGTAAGAGTGAACACGGTTGAGCCATGAGCCTGATGGGGCGGCGCCATAAGCATCTTCATCTGCCAAAGGGGCGCCATAGCCAGAGGTGTTCCATTCTTTACAATTCACAACACATGCATGACACCCGACACAAATATCAAGGTCAATGACAAGGCCAAGTTTAATGGCTTGTGGTTCAGGTAATGATGTCATGATTTATCCCTCGCGGCATTTGTCCATTTCAGACCATAACGAACGGTATCTTCAGTTTTTGGCATATTTGGCAACTCTGCTGGGCTGTCAAATTGTGGCAAGCTTGCTAGATGTGCTGGCGCTTCAGCCTTTACGATATTGACT
>WTHW01000060.1 GCA_011526395.1 Alphaproteobacteria bacterium | reverse complement strand
CCTCTGAGGCAAGATATAAGACTTCGAATAAACCAGCTGTTGCGGCATAGATGGCATCTTGTGGCTCTCGTTCGGGGAGTGCATGTTCGAGCAAGGCACAGACAGCGCCTAGCGCTGATAATTTGATAGGATCATCCAGAAAAGCGCCGCTATAGGCACGCTGGATTTCAAGCTGAAAAGTGCCAAGCTGGTCGTCAAGGCGTGCTTGCCAATTTGCCGAGACGAAATTACCAAGCTCAATAATCGGCTTTTTGGTGCGAGACGCGCCGCCATGCATCAAGCCCATATGACGGCCATGCGCGGCGGTAAAAACACCAATAATCGCGTTTGTTTCGCCATGCAGGCGCGCTGATATAACAAAGCCTTCGTCAGACCAGTTAGGCATCGAAATCTAAATCCCAATCTTGATAGCGCGCTTTATCATCCATCCAGTCTTTGCGATATTTCACATGGCTTAATAAATGCACTTTGGTATCAAACACATCTTCTAGCTCGTGGCGTGCCATCATCCCGATACGCTTTAAGGTCTGGCCGCCCTTGCCAAGCACGATGCCGCGATGACCTTCGCGTTGCACATAGATGGTTAGCCTGATTTCAACGGAGCCATCTTCTCTGTCACGCCAATGATCTGTCTCGACAGTTAGCTGGTATGGTAATTCTTGATGCAAGTTCAAAAATAACTTCTCGCGCATGATTTCAGCTGCCATGAGGCGCATTGGCAAGTCTGACAAATCATCAGGGTCAAACAGATAGGGGCCTGTCATGACCTTGTCCGCTAGGAATGATAGTAAATCATCAAGGCCATTTTCTTTTGTGGCTGAGATCATGAAGACTTTCTCAAAGTCCATCAGGTCTGACAGCTCTTTGGTGCGCTTAAGAAGCTGTTCTGGTGTAACCAAATCAATCTTGTTCAAGACAAGAGAGACAGGTCGGCCAAGTTCGCGCAATGAGTTCATGATGGCAAGCGTGTCATCATCAATCGTCTTGCGGGCGCAATCATGAAGAAGCAACAAGATATCAGCATCATCTGCGCCTTGCCATGCCGCATTGACCATCGCTCTGTCTAGGCGTCTTTTTGGTTTGAAAATGCCCGGTGTATCAACAAAAATAATTTGGCTATTGCCATGCATAACGATACCACGCACGCGGCTTCTGGTGGTTTGCACCTTAGGTGTCACGATGGAAATCTTTTGCCCGACAACTGCATTCATTAAGGTTGATTTGCCTGCATTTGGCGCCCCTAGTAAGGCAACAAAGCCAGCTTTGGTATCATCTGTCATGATGTTTCTTTCTGTTTTAACTCTCGTAGCAATTCACGCGCTGCTTTTTGCTCTGCTTCTTTCTTGGATGTCCCCTCACCTCTGGCCTTGTGGCCTGAATCGGTTGAGACTTCAATTACGAATATCGGGCTGTGATCAGGGCCTGATGTTTCAATCGCCTGATATTTTGGCAAAGGCCATTTGCGTGCCATCACCCATTCTTGTAAGGCTGATTTTGGGTTTAAATGCCCGTCATCTGCTGAGGTTTTGGTAATGTCGATAAAGCGGGCGATAAATTGGTCAGCTGCTTTCTGGCCACCATCTAGGTAAAGGGCGGCAATGATCGCTTCTATGACGTCTGAGAGGACTGACTCTTGGCTGGCTGCCTGTTTAGTGCCATCTGTGATGATAAGGCTATCAAGCCCAAGTGTATGGGCGATTTTGGCAAGGGCATTTTGCTGGACAAGGGCATGAAAGCGTTTTGTCAGCTTGCCCTGATCCTCGTCTTTGAAATGAGTATAGAGCGCATGTGAGACAGCCTGCCCCAAAATACGGTCTCCTAAAAATTCCAAACGCTCATAATGAGCGCCCATTGCAGTTGGCGCGCTTTTATGGGTCAGCGCCATTTGCAATAAAGATAAATCATCAAAGTGATGGCCGATATCAGCTTGTAATTTATCAAAGGATGGTATTGAAGTTTTGCCTGTCATCTATCAGATATCTATCAATCAATGCCATTGGCAATGCGAGAATAGCGGATGGTAAATGGCCATTTCCAGAACTCCCAAATCCTAGCTGATTGATCGACGCTGAAGAATAAGAATTCTGCGCGGCCAATCAAATTCTCAAATGGCACAAAGCCAACATCAGCAAAGCGGCTATCTTTGGATCTGTCGCGGTTATCACCCATCATGAAATAATGGCCGTCTGGCACTTCATAAATCTTGGTGTTATCCATTTGGTCATTATCGCCAAATTCATGGATAAGATATGTTTTGCCATTATCCATTGTCTCTTCAAAGGCGCGCACTTCAACATCGCGGTAGCCAAGAGAGACTGTCTGGGAACCCACAAAACGGCGCGGCACAAGTGTATCATTCACATAAAGCTGGCCTTGCTTTAGCTGAATTTTATCGCCCGGCAATCCCACAACGCGCTTGATATAATCAACAGATACATTTGACGGCAGTCTGAAGACAACAACGTCCCCTCTTTCAGGCTCGCCTGCCATGATACGATCATCAAACGGCACAGCCCCAAAAGGGAAGGAATAGCGTGAATAGCCATAAGAATATTTTGAGACAAATAGATAATCCCCCACAAGCAATGTTGGGATCATCGAGCCTGATGGGATGTTAAATGGCTCAAACAAAAAGGAGCGGAACCCAATGGCAATCAAAACTGCAATACCAAGTGTTTTGATATTATCCTTTAAGCTATCTTTTTCTTTCTTTTTGGCCATTGGCGAAAATCCTGACTATCGTCGGTTAAGATATTTATTATTTCGTGCTAGCAATACACACAGCAAAGGCAAAAGGCGCATCATCAGATAGGGTGAGTGATATCATAACAGGCGCATTTGCACATTCATCCAACGCATCTTGAACGCGCTTTGATAGCGTCACTATAGGCTTACCATCAGCATCATTCAAGATTTCAGCATCATGCCATGAAGGCTTTGGCGAAACATGTTGGGAGATGGCTTTGTAAATCGCCTCTTTGGCAGCAAAGCGTTTGGCAAGATAGGCTGTTTGGCTGTGGCGCGCATCGCATTGGCTCTGCTCTCTCGCAGTGAGGATTTTGGCATAAAATTTATCGCCATGACGCGCAACAGCCTCTTCGATGCGTGTGATGTTGCAGATATCATTGCCTATGCCCAAAATCATGGTGCTATGAGCCTGATTTGCGCGCTTGTGCCATTTTGGCTTGCATGGTGTGTATCGCCTCTTCTAGCCCTGTGAATAAGGCCGCCCCCATCAGGAAATGACCGATATTGAGCTCTTGCATCTCTTCGATGGCGGCAATCGGGCCAACTGTGTCGAAATCCAAACCATGCCCTGCATGCACTTCGATACCAAGAGACTGCGCAAGGCGTGCGCCTTTGGCTATCTTTTCAACCTCTTTTGCCTTATCAGCTGGTGTTTCGGCATGGCAATAGGTGCCAGTGTGCAATTCAATGATATCAGCACCAAGCGCGGATGCTGCTTTAATCTCATCTTCGCTTGCTTCGATAAAGAGAGATAATCTGATGCCAGCTTGTTTGATCTTATCGAAAAGTGGCTTCAGGCGCTCTTCATGACCTGCCACAGCAAGGCCGCCTTCAGTTGTTACCTCTTCACGCTTTTCAGGCACAATGCAACAGGCATTTGGCTTTAACGCGATGGCAAAATCGACCATCTCCTCTGTTGCCGCCATTTCAAAATTCAAAGGAATATCAATGGCTTGTTTGATGTCTTTGGCATCTTCGTCTTTGATATGGCGCCTATCTTCACGAAGGTGGATGGTGATACCATCTGCCCCTGCTTTTTGCGCCAATAAGGCAGCAGATACTGGTGACGGGTGCAGCCCCCCACGCGCATTACGCAATGTTGCCACATGATCAATATTCACGCCAAGTCGTAATGGTGATGACATATTTATGACTCCCTGATATCGGTTTGGTCAGTCCCATCACCTGTCATAGCAGGCGCAATTGGCATTTGCTTTTCAGCGCGCATCGCCTCTTTTTGAGCGCGTTTTTTCACACGGTGAGAACGCCAGCTTGCAATACCCCAATAGGCAAATCCATAAAATATCGGAAAGGTGGCAATCGCAAGCACGATACCGCCAATCGTTAAGCTGTAGAAAAACACAACAGGCACATCGGTTTCGATAGAATTAAGCCATAAATCAAGGCCAAATTGTGTAACGATACCGTTTCCGATATAGGTATCAGCCGCCCAAATGAAGGGAAAACTCCACGGATTGCCAACGATAGTGCCAATGGCAGATGTTAAGAGATTACCGCCGATTAAATAGGCAAGAAACGCGGCGAGGAAAAAGTGAAAGCCAATGAAAGGTGTCATAGATGCCGCCGCACCGCAGGCAAGGCCAAGCGCAAGGCTGTGGGTTGAGGCTGACATGCGTGTGATACGCTCTCGCAAATAGAAGAAGGAACGCTGAAACCCCTTTTTGGGCCAAACGAAATTCTTCAGTTTTTGGCTGACGCCATCATTGCGGCTACGAAACATAATTATTGAAACCTAAAGCGTGTGTCGCGTTACAGATTCAACATATTTATTCGATCCCAAAACCGCAAGTATAGATTGGAGATGCGTCGTATTTTCCACCTCAATATCAAGCAAGAAAGTGAAAAAATCTGTATCTCTGTTCAAAGACTGAATGTTGGTGATATTGGCGTTTAATTGTCCAATACCTGAACATAAGGCGGCAAGAGCGCCGGGTTCATGGATCAATGTGGCTTCGATCTTGACGATATGTTGGCGTACCTCGCGGCGGTTCCATTGGATATCAAGCCATAATTCAGGCGCTTCAACGAATTTGCGAAGCGTATCACAATTGCGGCCATGAACAGTAATCCCCTTGCCTGTGGTCACAATACCGACCACATCCTCGCCCGGAATAGGGTGACAGCATTTGGCAATATGAACAGCCATGCCATCAACAGCCTCTGTGATATAAAAGCTTTCAGAGATATCATTCGTGCGGGTGCTATCTGATTTTTCTTTGCTGATGTCGCGCTCAATATCTGGGTTGAGCTTGTAGAACACATCTTTAACAGAGCGACGCCCCTCGCCTATATCAGCGAATAAATCATCAATTTTGGACAGACCAAGCGCAGTCAGGCTGTCTTTGACAATCTCATCATCAAGCTCTTTTTCATGGCGCCTAAATTCTCTGTCTAGAAGCGCTCTGCCAACACGGCTGAATTCAATAAATTTTGATTGACGCATAAAGCGCTTAATCGCTGATTTTGCGCGTCCTGTCTTAACAAAGCTCTCCCATTCCGGCTTTGGCTTTGCCTCGCTATCAGTGATGATTTCAACTTGGTCACCATTTTCAAGCTGTGTTGCAAGCTGGCGTGGTTTTTGATTGATGATAACGCCTGTGCAGATATCACCAAGCTTTGAGTGAACAGCATAAGCAAAATCAACAGCTGTCGCGCCCCGTGGCAGGGCAATCAGATCACCACGCGGGGTGAAGCAAAAGACTTGGTCAGCATACATTTCCATTTTGGTATGTTCGACAAAATCTGTGGCTGCTGTATCAAGCTCCACAAGAGATATCAAATCTTTGACCCAATTATAGTCAGGGGCATCATGGCTTGGATTTTTTGCCTTGTAAGACCAATGCGCCGCTACACCACGCTCGGCTGTATCATGCATTTCAGGCGTGCGGATTTGAATTTCAATCTTACGGTTCATAGGGCCAATCACGCCGGTATGTATCGACTGGTACCCGTTACGCTTTGGTGTTGAAATATAGTCTTTAAAACGCCCCATCACAGTTGGATAGGCGCCGTGAAGCAAACCAAGCGCCTTGTAGCAGTCAGCAATGGTTGGCACGATGACGCGGAAACCCATCACATCTGCCAAATGTTCCATCAGCACATTTTTCGTCTGCATCTTGCGCCAGATAGAATATGGGGTTTTGCGACGACCAAAGACTTGGCATTCAATGCCGCCCTTGTCGATATTGCTCTGTATTTCCTGACAAATACGAGAGATCACATTATCGGTTTGCGCTGCCAAAAATTCGAGACGGTTGATGATGGTTTGGCGTTGTTCAGGCACAAGAACAGCAAAGGCTCTATCTTCAAGTTCGCGCTGGATGTGTGTGAGGCCAATCCGTTCTGCCAAAGGCGCGTAAATATCTCTTGTCTCGGCAGCGATACGTTGTTTTTTATCTTCGCGCGCAAAGGATTCAATGGTTTGCATATTATGCGTTCTATCAGCCAATTTGACCAATAGCACACGTATATCGCGGCTGGTCGCCACAACAAGTTTACGCAGATTTTCAGCTTGTTTTGTGCCTTCGGATTGTAATTCAATGCGCGTTAATTTGGTCACGCCATCCACAAGCTCTGCAACATCTTTGCCAAAGGCATCTTCGATTTGGTCAAGTGTGACGTCGCAATCTTCGACTGTGTCATGGAGCAAGGCTGTGATGATGGTATCACTGTCCATGTGAATATCGGTTAGGATATTCGCCACTGATATAGGATGGGTGAAATAGGCCTCACCAGAGGCTCTGGTTTGGCCTTCATGGGCTTTTTCCCCGAGATCATAGGCAGCTTTGAGACGCGCCTCATCAACCGCAGGGTTATAAGCTCTTATTCTACTAACTAAGTCTTCAAATGCATTTTGCATAAAGGCTATCGCATTCCTGAATTGTCTTCAGGTTTAATCATCGCCCTCGCGAGAGACAAGGTCAACATCTTCGAAGCCAGAAACTTCTTCAGTTGAAGCATCTTCCATCGCGCCAACCTGCATGCCAGCATCGCCAAATGCGTCATCAGACATCTCACCAATTTGTGCCTCAAGATCAAGCTTGGCAACTTCTGAGGCTTCGTCTGCTGTGCGCTCATGCTCTTCGTTTTTGTTCAAACGCTGCATGTTCTTGATGATGCCTTCGCGCATACGTTCTGTTTCAATTGTTTCAGCAGCGATTTCGCGCAATGCCACGACAGGGTTTTTATCATTGTCACGGTCAATTGTTAGCAATTCGCCCTTTTGAATTGAACGTGCGCGCTGTGATGCTGTTAGAACCAAATCAAAACGGTTTGGGATTTTTTCAATGCAATCTTCAACGGTAACGCGAGCCATAATGCACTCCTTGACAGTGATTGGTGGATAAAATGTCTAAGACAGACGCGATTTTTATAGATTTTTCAGCAAAATTGCAAGCTTTTTATGATGTGACCTGTGAGGCGATACGAATATCTTGGCCCTCTGGCATTTCGTCAATCATCTGGTCAATCGATTTCTGCAAAATGGGATGGTGCCATTGCGGGTCCAAATCGCGAATAGGATACAACACAAAAGCGCGCAGATGAAGGCGTGGATGCGGCAGATTTATCACGCCATCATCCACAATTTGCCCGTCATAATCGATCACATCAAGGTCAAGGATACGCGCTTCGTTTCGCACCTTCCGAACACGTCCAAATTCAGCCTCAATTTCATGAAGGCGGGCTAGCAAATCATGAGATGAGAGTGATGTTTCAATTTTCAAAACAGCGTTTAAAAACCATGGCTGGTCAGATATGGGCACTGGTGCTGTTTCATACCATTGTGATTGGGCAATCACCTCTAGCGGCTCAGCTTTGAGGACAGAAATAGCCTCAGCCATCAGCTGGAATAAATCATCATAGCCTTCGGGAAGAAGGTTGCCGCCAATGGCAATGAATGCTTGTTTCATGAGGGTTATGCCTTTTTTAAATATATATGGCTTTGTACGTCTTCGTAC
>WTHW01000231.1:4760-7738 GCA_011526395.1 Alphaproteobacteria bacterium | reverse complement strand
TAGGCGCAGCTTGTTCCATTGTCACAACTTCATAACCTTCCATCGCGGCCTGAAGTGCACAAATTGGGTCTACCTCTGTTACCATAACACGCGCGCCACCTTGACGAAGAGATGCAGCAGACCCCTTACCAACATCTCCATAACCAGCAACAACAGCGACCTTGCCAGCTAGCATAACGTCAGTTGCACGGCGGATACCATCAACCAACGATTCACGACAGCCATATAGATTATCAAATTTTGACTTTGTTACAGAGTCATTCACATTGATTGCTGGGAAAGGTAGAAGACCTTTTTCAGCAAGCTGATACAAACGCAAGACACCAGTGGTTGTCTCTTCTGATACACCTGTAATGGCGTCGCGCTGCATCGTAAACCAGCCCGGGCTTGACGCTAGACGCTTTTGCATTTGCGCTTTCAGATATTCTTCTTCTTCAGAAGCAGGATGCTCAAGGATGGCTTCACCAGCCTCAGCGCGCGCACCTAGCAAAATATACATTGTTGCATCACCGCCATCATCTAGGATGATGTTAGATGGTTTTCCATCAGGCCAATCAAATGTGCGATCTACATATTCCCAATATTCTGCAAGAGTTTCACCCTTCTTCGCGAATACAGGAATGCCTGAGTCTGCAATAGCAGCGGCAGCCTGATCTTGTGTTGAGAAAATATTACAAGATGACCAGCGAATATCTGCGCCTAATTTAGCAAGCGTCTGAATCAGAACAGCTGTTTGAATTGTCATATGAAGACAACCAGTCAAACGAGCACCCTTTAGAGGTTGCTGTCCCTTATACTCATCACGAAGCGCCATAAGACCTGGCATTTCACTCTCAGCAATCGAAATTTCTTTGTGACCCCAATCAGCAAGGCCAATATCTGTGATGATGTAATCTTGAGACATAACAACAATTCCTTTTTTAAAGATAGCCGGCAACAATAAAGCTACCTTTTTATTCCGTCGTGCTTTTAGCAGATTTTCTCGATAACAAAAAGAATATTTTCTTTTGGCAAATCGCCTGCACTGCACTCAAACTTACTGCGCTAGCTCTCGATGCACTAGTGATACATTATGCCCGTCTTTCGATAGCCATAATGCAAAACTTTTTGAAACAGCTACCGAGCGGTGCTTTCCACCAGTGCAACCAAAAGCGATGCGCACATATGGTCTTCCATCTTTACGTGCCCGCTCTAAAACTAGCTCACTGATTTTTTTTAGTGGCTCAAAAAACATCTCAAACCCTTGGTCAGATGTTATATAATCCATCACAGATTTGTCTTCCCCTGTTTTTTCTCTTAATTCAGGTTCCCAATGAGGGTTGCGAAGGAATCTGACATCAAATACGTAATCTGCGTTATCAGGCACGCCATTTTTATAGGCAAAACTCATAAGCTCAACTGTTATCCCCTCTTCATCGCTGATTTGAAGCCCATCTAGCAGAGCTTGACGTAACGCAGTTGGGGAGATGGATGTTGTATCAATCGCCACATCAGCAAAAGGCACTATTTGCAACATCTGTTCTTGATCAAACAGAATGGCCTCTTCTATGACATTATTTTTGGCAAGGGGGTGTGTGCGGCGTGTTGATTGATAACGGCGCGCTAACTCATTACGCGATGCACTCAAGTGAATGACTTTTGCGGCATCATCAAATTTTGATTTTGAATTCTTAATTAGCCGTTCCAATGCCACCTTATCAAAACCAGATGTCCTAGCATCAATGCAAATAGCTAATTTACGACGTCCCGTTTCCACTTCAATTGCCACCAGTTGATCAACAAGTGCCATAGGAAGATTATCAACGGTGACATATCCTTCATCTTCAAGGATTTTCAGAGCCGTAGAATGCCCAGCGCCGGCCTGACCAGTAATAAGAATAAAAGATGGTAAATTTACTTCTGTCATACTAGTCCTTTGTTTTATCTGATTGCATCTCGCTCAAGGGTAGCATCAAAATAAACCGCGCCCCACCTTTATTACGATTCTCAGCGCTGATCGTACCATTATGGGCGGTAGCTATTTGACGTGATATTGACAGGCCTAGCCCTGAATGATTTCCAAATGCTTCTGTTGAGGGGCGTTCAGTGTAAAATCTGTCGAAAATCGCATTCAACTTTGCTTCTGGTATACCTGGCCCATCATCCTCTATTGAAATAGAAACACTGCTTCTATCGACCTGTGCCTTTATCTGGATCTTACCACCGTCAGGGGAAAAGCTTATCGCATTATGAAGTATGTTGTCCAAAATTTGAGCAATGCGCCCAGGCAACATTCTAACCGGCACAATTTCTTTATCTGCTAGGCCGACGTATGAAATCGAGACATCATGGAATCTCTGTATAGACGCTGTGGCCCAATTATCAATAAATGGCACAATATCCATCGCCTCAGGTAATGTTTTGTGAAGTTCAACATCTATGCGACTTGCAAGTGAAATATCTGATATTAAGCGATCAAGCCTGCCAACATCTGCTAATATGATATCCATTAATTTCTTTTGCTGACCTGCATCTTCAATACGCGACACTGTCTCAACAGCTGACCGCAGAGATGTTAGTGGGTTTTTAAGCTCATGAGACACATCTGCTGCAAAACCAGCTGTTGCTTGGATGCGTCTTTGCAATTCATCTGTCATTTGGGTTAAGGCAGCAGATAACTCTCCAATTTCATCATTACGATCTGGCAAGCGCAGTAATGGAGCGCCATCATGACTGATGCGTAATGTATCTGCCGCTCTAGCAAGCTTCGTAATTGGTGTTGTTATTGATCGAGCGAGATAGATAGCAAGTGCTATTGTAATGAGTGTTATCATGCCGAATAATTGCAAGAAAAACCATTGCACTTGGCGTATTTCATTATCAATGCCACCACCGCTAGTCGTTAGCAGTAAAGCACCTCTTACCATTCTTACATCCTGAACAGGCACTGCCACAGACAGTACCATCTGACGTTCGCGGTTTAAAAATACGTTGCGCTG
>WTHW01000231.1:0-4660 GCA_011526395.1 Alphaproteobacteria bacterium | reverse complement strand
CCAACGAGAGGCAAAAGCTGCTTCATTGTCTCTTTCGATAGATTACGATTTGTCGTTTGGCCTGATGTTTTTTGCCATTCAACTTCTGCTAATGCGAGTGAACGTGCAAGGACAACACCCTGTCTTTGAAGCGCATCCAATTCGGCGGTAATAAGAACCTTTTTATATTGTCCAACTGAAAACAATCCTATCATGAACAATAATAATGGCAGCAACATCAAAGCTAATATGCGTGCTGACAGTCTTGAAAATAACTTTGGAAACCGAATTTTTGGCAGCAGTCTCATAGCTATGGTCAATCAGCTTGTTGTTCTGTTTTATAACGATAGCCTATGCCATAAAGCGTTTCAATTTGATCAAAGCTATCATCAACAGCTTTAAACTTTCTGCGCAGTCTTTTTATGTGACTATCAATGGTTCTATCGTCCAAAAATACAGACTCTCCATAGGCAGAATCCATCAGTTGGTCTCTATTTTTGACGTGACCTGGTCTTGCGGCCAAAGAGTGTAATAGCAGAAATTCAGTCACAGTGAGTTTGACATCTTTGTCTTTCCACTGGACCAAATGACGTTCTGCATCAAGCATCAAATCGCCATGACGAATAATGTTCGTGTTTGTTGATGGATTCTCGCTGGCACTGGCTCTACGCAACACTGCTTGTATCCGCGCTAGCAACAAACGTTGGGAAAATGGTTTCGTGATATAGTCATCTGCGCCAAGCCCTAACCCTAATGCTTCATCAAGTTCATCATCTTTACTTGTTAAAAAAATCACTGGCATGCTGGATTTTGCACGTAATTTTTCAAGCAATTCTATGCCAGTCATTCGTGGCATCTTGATATCTAAGATGGCAAGATCAGCTGGGCGTCTCGATAAACCCTGCAAGGCTTGTTCGCCATCGGTATAACGATCTACTTCATACCCTTCTGATTCTAGCGCCAATGACACAGAGGTTAGGATGTTTTGGTCATCATCGACTAATGCGAGCCTTTTTTTCATCGTTTTCTCCAGCTTCAAATCAGTATTACCATGTTACATGATAGAGCCTATGCTAGAGCTGTGGAAACATCATGACATAAATTTGTCAAAAATTAGGCAGATGGACCTAACTTATCGCTAGTGCGCCAGTGCCCAATTTTTTGCAATACCAGCTTCAGCAACCAGAGGCACATTTAACGATATCACTTGCTTATGGGCTGTTTCCATAACTTCGCGGATTAACGCAGATGCGCGCTCTGCCTGCTCATCTGGCACCTCGAATATCAATTCATCATGAACCTGTAATAACATCTTTATATCCAAGCCAGAGCTAGCAATCACAGCAG
The DNA here is from genome assembly GCA_011526395.1 of Alphaproteobacteria bacterium. Taxonomy (GTDB): domain Bacteria; phylum Pseudomonadota; class Alphaproteobacteria; order Puniceispirillales; family Puniceispirillaceae; genus UBA685. The sequence goes on along the minus strand of WTHW01000231.1, from coordinate 3,334 downwards.
GCAATGCTATCATAGCTCTTTTGATAATATCAGCAGCACTACCTTGAATAGGTGCATTGATTGCTTGGCGCTCTGCAAACTGGCGCATATTTGGGTTAGAAGAGGCGATATCTGTAATATGGATACGCCTACCAAATAGCGTCTCAACAAATTTATCATCTCTTGCCTTAATTTTTGTCTCTTCCATATAGGCCTGAATGCCCGGGAACCTTGCAAAATAGGCCTTGATGTAATCTTGCGCCTCTCCTCGTGGAATAGATAGCTGGCGCGCCAAGCCAAAGGCAGAAATGCCATAGATGATACCAAAGTTAATGGCTTTGGCTTTTCGTCTTGTTTCGCTATCTAATTCATTTATTGGAATGCCAAATACCTCAGAAGCTGTTTGACTGTGAATATCAACCCCATCCCGGAAGGCTGATAGCATTGTCTGTTCACCAGCTACATGAGCAACAAGGCGCAATTCGATTTGACTATAGTCGGCAGAGATAAGGCTAAAACCATCTTTGGCAATGAAAGCTTCCCTAATTTGCCTTCCTTCTGATGTGCGAATAGGTATATTTTGCAAATTAGGATCAGATGACGACAGACGGCCTGTCGATGCCCCAACCATTGAATAAGATGTGTGGACACGCCTTGTTGTAGGGTGAAGAGACTCTACCAACGCATCAGTGTAGGTTGATTTCAACTTTGACAATTGTCTGAAATCTAGAACTTTTTGCGCTATCGCAATCTCTTGGCTTGCTAATTCTTCTAAGACGTCTGCGCCAGTTGAATAAGCGCCAGTCTTCGATTTTTTAGCGCCCTCTAGTCCCATTTTATCAAATAGAACTTCGCCCAATTGTTTTGGCGACGCGATATTAAAACTGACCCCTGCCAGCTCATGTATCTCAGCTTCTAGCCCCGCAATGCGCGTGGCAAAATCATTTGATAAGCGACGTAAAAACCCGTCATCTATGGCAATGCCAGCAGCTTCCATATCTGCCAACACGCTAACTAACGGTCTTTCAAGGCGCTCATATACTGACGAGACCCCTTCTCGTGCTAGGCGCGGTTTTAACATTTGCCATAAGCGCATTGTGATATCAGCATCCTCTGCGGCATAATCTAGCGCATCTTCCGGCAAAACAGCATCAAAGCCTATCTGTGATTTACCCTTACCGCATAGATCTTCATATTTGATCGTTTTATGACCGAGCCAGTGATCAGCCAAAACATCAAGATTATGACGTGGCACACGCCCTGTATCCAGCACATAAGACATACACATTGTATCATCGACAGGGTGTAATCTAGCGCCGCCATTTTCCGACCGCGCCAAGACGTGGAAGTCGTATTTTAAATTGTGCCCAATTTTCAATACAGCAGAATCTTCGAAAAGAGGCTTTAACAAACTCATTGCGCCGTCAAAATCGCATTGATTGATAGTGGCAGTGGGCTGTTCTAATGCAAACAGACCATCTTGGGCATCACCAGCAGTCTTATGGCGCAATGGAATATAACATGCTTTGCCGGGCGCTAGCGCCAACGATACGCCAACAAGAGATGCTTGTGAGGCAGTGATACTTGTTGTTTCTGTATCTACAGCTACAAATCCTTGATGACGCGCCGCTGATACCCAAGATGCTAAATCTTCTAGATCGGTGATAAGTTGATAATCTGTTGTTGCCACTTTTGGCGGCGCTATTTCTTGTGGATTGGCTGCGTCTGAATTTTGTTGCGCACCAGCTTGTGGCGTTAAGCCAACAGATGGCATTAAGGATTTGAAACCCTGCTCTGTTATAAAATCTTGTAATTTTTCTAAATCACGAGCTGGTGTCTTTAAATCACTCACAGCGGTCGGCACATCAACATCATTACTCAGCCGGACAAGCTTGCGCGAAATACGCGCCATCTCAGCAAATTCAATCAGGTTTTGACGTCGTTTTGGCTGTTTAATTGTCTCTGCACCATCAAGTAGCGCATCTAGTGAGCCAAATTGCCCAATTAATTCAGCAGCTGTTTTAACGCCAATGCCTGGCACCCCTGGCACATTATCAGTGCTGTCACCTGCTAGAGATTGCACGTCAACAACATGCTCAGGGCCAACGCCAAATTTTTCAAACACCTCGTCTCTGCCAATACGACGCTGTTTCATTGGGTCTAGCATTTCGACGTCATCATTAACGAGTTGCATTAGATCTTTGTCAGATGAGACGATCACAGTCTTTCGACCTTCATCCCGTGCCAATCTTGCATAAGTCGCTATGACGTCATCTGCTTCAAAACCTGACATCTCGATTACAGGCAATGACATGGCATGCGCGGCGTCCCTTACCAATGCAAATTGCGGCACCAACTCATCTGGCGGGTCTGATCTGTTCGCTTTGTAATCTTGATATATTTCATTTCGGAATGTTACGCGCCCAGCATCAAATATCACAGCCACTGAATGTGGTTTGATATCATCCACCAGCTTTAGCAACATTTTTGTGAAGCCAAAAACAGCATTTACCGGCGTCCCATCACTGCGCGTCATTGGCGGCAATGCATGAAATGCTCTAAAAATATATCCAGACCCATCAATCAGGACGAGCTTGTCAGAAGCGTCAATGGCCATTGTAATTACTTAATTTTCCTCTTCAGTCTTGATGAAGTGACGCGAACAATAGGGACATGTTACTGCGTTATCCTCGCCAATATTTAACCATATCAAAGGATGGCCAAGTGCGCCACCTCCACCGTTACATGAAACACGCATGGCTGTTGTTGTGACTGTCATATCATCAGTATCAGAGCTGTTTGCGTGAATATCTGACATAACTATAAACCCCTCATTTTTTGAAAATACCATTATACGCCTGAGCAATTAACAGACTTAATAGCAAAGAATTAATTGCTACAGTTATAAGCCCTTAATGCGCTCGCTTGCAAAAGGTTTTCATCAAACAAGTTGTTATACATCAAAAGATCATACAGTGGTCTATTTGCAATTTGCCATCACGCTCAACAAACATCGCCTCGAGCACAAATTCATCTTCAGATTTTGTAAAAAACAAACGCCACGTCGCCGCCAAAGAATATTTGCGCCTGAAGAGCGATACAAATTCACGGCGCGCAAAATAACCCAGATGATTTTGATAATCCTCACATTGGCGCGATAAATTCTCTTCTGTTACAATCACTTTCAGACGGTTTGTGAAATCTGCCACATGTTTGGAGTGGTTCCGTTCTGTTGAACCTGCCAACATGTTATCTATGAGTGGCTCTATAATATTGAGGATTTCATCATCCGTTTTTTGACAAAGCGTGAACATATATGATTTAACCTTTCACATAATATAGGATACAACCCTAC
>WTHW01000027.1:2656-7854 GCA_011526395.1 Alphaproteobacteria bacterium | reverse complement strand
CGCCAACCATCTGAAGAGATTTTAATCTCAGCAAGTGCGGCGGCATGGGTAGAGGTTGTCTCTGAAAATGGGGATGTGTTGTTAAGCAAGCTATTCCAGCCAGGTGATGATTTCATCGCACCAGCTAATCAGAAGCTTTATCTCAGCACAGGTAATGCTGGTGGGCTTGTCTTGCAAATACCGGGACTTGATGAATTTACCGCTGGTGAGGTTGGCGAGATCATCCGTGATTTGCCGCTAAGCCGCGATTCAATCCGCTCACGCCGCTCTGCTGTCTCTCAATAATTCGTGCATTTGTTTGCAAACGCATACGGTTCTTGCGCCGCATGCTATGGCATTTGTAACAGGAATGCGATATATCAGTGTCATATCCAATTTTTGTATGTCTCACAGCGCATGAACTAGGTGAATGATGTCACAGATTAGACCATACCGTATGATTGAACGCCGTAAATCACGCCAGATTCAGGTTGGCAGTGTTGCGGTGGGTGGTGATGCGCCTATCTCTGTACAGACAATGACAAATACGCTTACCACAGATATCTCTGGTACATTGGATCAAATCCATAAAGCAGCTGAGGCAGGTGCAGATATTGTGCGCGTCTCTTGCCCTGATGAAGAGTCATCCGCCGCTTTGAAAACCATTGTCGCACAAAGCCCTGTGCCAATCGTTGCGGACATTCATTTTCATTATAAGCGCGCGATTGAAGCAGCAGCAGCAGGGGCTGCTTGTTTGCGTATTAATCCCGGCAATATCGGCAGTGCTGAACGCGTCAAAGAAGTTGTGAATGCAGCGCGTGATACAGGCGCCTCTATTCGTATCGGTGTGAATGGCGGCTCTTTGGAAAAGCACTTATTGGAAAAATATGCTGAACCATGTCCAGAAGCGCTTGTAGAATCAGCGCTAGAACATGCCAAGATACTGCAAGATCTCGATTTTCATGAATTTAAAATCTCAGTGAAAGCCTCTGATTTATTCTTGGCAGTGGCAGCTTACCAACAGCTGGCAGAACAAATAGATTGCCCGCTTCACATTGGCATTACCGAAGCTGGTGGCATGCGTGCTGGCACTGTGAAATCATCTATCGGTCTTGGCAATCTGTTATGGGCAGGTATCGGTGATACCATCAGAGTATCTCTATCAGCAGACCCTGCCGAAGAGGTGCGCGTGGCATATGAGATGCTAAAATCTCTTGGTTTGCGCCGGCGCGGCGTCACTGTAATTTCTTGCCCATCTTGTGCAAGACAGCAATTTGATGTGATTAAAACAGTCCAAGAAATCGAAGAGCGGCTAGAGCATATTAACGAGCCTTTATCAGTCTCAATCATCGGATGTGTGGTGAATGGGCCGGGCGAGGCGCGCGAGACAGATATCGGATTGACAGGTGGCGGGCGTGGCACGCACCAAATTTATGTATCTGGCATGGCGGATCACCGCTTATCACATGATGATATTGTAGAACATGTGGTTGGGCTGGTAGAGGATCGTGTGGCACAAATCCAAGCCGCACGGGCAAATGACTAAAGAGACACGATAATGCAGATATTACAACCTGTCAGAGGAACAAGTGATTTATTGCCAGCCGATAAGGCGCGGCATAATCATGTTGTGAATACCGCAAAACAAATTGCGGGCTGTTATGGCTTTCAGGATATGGCAACCCCTATCTTTGAATTTACAGATGTGTTCCGTCGCCCACTTGGTGATGCGTCTGATGTTGTCTCAAAAGAAACATATAGCTTTGAAGATAGAGGCGGCACAGAAATCACATTGCGCCCCGAAAATACAGCCGCTGTCATGCGCGCTGTTATCTCAAATGGCTTAACACAGACATTACCGCAAAAATATGTTTATGCCGGACCTATGTTCAGATATGAGCGTCCGCAAAAAGGACGTATGCGTCAATTCCACCAAATTGGCGTCGAGCTGATTGGCCCATCTTCTCCCCTAGCTGATGCAGAGGTGATTGGGTGCGGCGCGGCATTTCTTGATGCGCTTGGTGTCTTGCAACATTGCACACTTCACCTTAATTCTCTTGGTGATGCTGATAGCCGCAATGCTTATCGCTCAGCGCTTGTTGCATTCCTTCAAACATACCGTGATGAGTTAAGTGAGGATAGCCAAAGGCGTCTTGACCAGAACCCCTTGCGTATTCTTGATTCGAAAAATGCACGTGATAAGGAAATTGTCGCAAGCGCGCCAAAGCTAGCTAATTACCTAAATGATGCCTCAAAGGCACATTATGATGCGCTAACTGAGGCTCTTAGTAAGGCAAATATATCCTTCGTAGCAGACCCGTTGCTTGTGCGCGGGCTTGATTACTATTGTCACACAGCTTTTGAATTCATCACTGACCAGCTAGGTGCGCAAGGCACAGTGCTAGGTGGCGGGCGTTATGATGGTTTGTCTGAAATGCTTGGCGGACCACATTTGCCATCAGTTGGTTTTGCCGCAGGTGTCGAAAGATTGGCGCTTCTGATTGACCAGCCAGATTTGCCAGCTAGTGATGTGATCATGGTTGTCATGGATGGCGAGTTAGCCGCAGATGGTTTCGCGCTCGCAAGCACATTACGCAAGTCAGGCCTTTCAGTTGATATGCCTTATAGCGGCAATATTTCCAAAAAAATGAAGCGCGCTGATAAAATTGGTGCCTCTTATGCTGTGATGCTTGGCTCACAAGAATTCGCAACAGGCGAATTACAGGTGAAATCAATGGCAACAGGCACAAGCGAAGTCATCAAGATAAATGACCTCACCTCATATCTCCATCAACAATTAAAAGATTAAGTAAAACAGATGTCACTTGAATCAAATATGGATAAGGTGCTTGCGCGCCGTGTTGAAATTGAAGATCAGCTATCGCAATCAGCCAATTTATCATCTGATGAATTAACAAAATTATCTCGCGAATTATCTGAAGTGCGCCCTGTCGCAGAGCAAATCGAAAAGGTTCGCGCGCTTGAGGCAGCGCTAGAAGATGCCAAACAGCTTGCGACAGAAAGTGCATCTGATGCTGAAATGCTCGAGATGGCAGAGATGGAAATCGCTGAATTATCATCTCAGATACCAGAAGAAGAGCATGCGCTAAAATTACTTCTATTGCCGAAAGATGCTGATGATGCCAGAAACGCCATCCTAGAAGTGCGCGCTGGTACAGGCGGTGATGAAGCCGCCCTTTTTGCAGGTGATTTATTTGGCATGTATCAACGCATGTCCGCACGCTATGGCTGGCGCTTTGAAGTGATGGAAGTTTCAGAGACAGGCATTGGCGGCTATAAAGAGGCCACAGCCACCATCTCTGGCAATGATGTGTTTGCGCGTTTGAAATTTGAATCTGGTGTGCATCGTGTGCAACGTGTCCCAGAAACAGAGACAGGCGGGCGCATTCATACCTCAGCCGCGACAGTCGCTGTTCTGCCAGAAGTGGAAGATGTGGATATTGAGCTGAATGAATCCGATTTGCGCGTTGATGTATTTCGTGCTTCTGGTCCCGGCGGCCAGTCAGTCAACACCACTGACTCAGCTGTTCGTATCACGCACTTGCCAACTGGCATCGTCGTCTCACAGCAAGATGAAAAATCACAGCATAAAAACAGAGCCAAAGCGATGAAGATTTTGCGCGCACGTATTTATGATGCTGAACGCGCACGCCAAGAAGCAGAGCGCGCCGCCTCTCGTAAAGGGCAAGTTGGCTCAGGTGATAGATCTGAAAGAATCCGCACCTATAATTTCCCACAAGGGCGCGTGACAGACCACCGCATTAACTTAACATTATATAAGCTCGATAAAATCCTAGCAGGGGAAGCGATTGACGAAGTGGTAGATGCGCTCGCCGCAGAAGATCAAGCAGCACGTCTTGCGGAAGGCATGAATGGCTAGCCATAAGCCAGAGGGCACCTCCTCTTATCACGCAAGAGATCTGCTGAACCAGCTAGCAGAAAAATTGGCATTGGCTGGCATATCATCGCCGCGCCTTGATGCGAACCAGATTTTGCAAATGGCACTTAGCCGTGATGAGACTATCCTCAGCCATCACGAGATTATCCTAGATACTGCCTCACAAAAACGCCTTGATGATTTGATGGCACAAAGATTGGCTGGCTGTCCTGTTAGTCGGCTTCGTGGCTATCGTGAATTTTATTCAATGAATTTCTTCTTGAATAAAGACACGCTAGACCCGCGCCCTGATTCAGAAGTGCTTGTAGAAAAAGCAATCGCTGCCATTCAAGATAAAGCCTTTGAGATTGCAGATTTTGGCACTGGCTCAGGATGCTTGCTTCTAGCCACCCTTGCTCATTGCCAGAATGCCAAAGGCATCGGCCTTGATATCAGTGATACAGCGATTGAACAAGCACGCAAAAATGCAGCCCATCACAGGCTTGAAGACAGAGCCCAATTTCTTGCCTCTGATTGGGACAAGGCGCTGGCAGGTGACAGACAATTTGATGTGATTTTATCAAATCCCCCCTATATCCCAGAAGAGGATAAGGCGCATCTGTCACCAGAGGTCACGATTTATGATCCAAGCCGTGCTTTATTTGCAGGCAAAACAGGCCTTGATGCTTATCAGATTCTACTGCCTATCATCGCAAAGCGCTTGAAAGCTGGCGGGGCATCCTTTGTGGAAATTGGCAAAGATCAAGAAAGCGATGTGATATCCATCGCATCTACTGTTGGACTTAGATGTGAAAATATGGTGCCAGACCTTTCCGGTATTATCCGTTGCTTGCATTTTATTCATGACTAGGCGTGTTTTTTTCTTGTCATTCCATGATGAATGAGGCTAGGCTAAGGGCAATCGTAAGCCTTGCACAATGTGGCAACGCAAGACGTTATCTCCGTTAAATGAACATGACTGAACTGACCGCAAAGATTGCGGATATACTAAACGGATTATTATGAGACAAAATCAAAATGCTAAACGCTCAAGAGGCCGTGGTCGTCGCTCGGGCAATTCAAATCAGAATAATTTCAATCGCAATACGACTTTTGATTCAAACGGCCCAGAGGGTCGTCTTCGTGGTAACGCACAGCAATTATTCGAAAAATATACAGCCCTAGCCCATGATGCTCAATCATCAGGCGATCGCGTTTTATTCGAAGCCCATAGCCAGTTTGCAGATCATTATTATCGCATTCACCAGTCAATTCTCGCAAATGCAGAACAGCGCCGTCAAAATGACGAACGCGCCAATGC
>WTHW01000027.1:0-2556 GCA_011526395.1 Alphaproteobacteria bacterium | reverse complement strand
AGCGATGCCTCAGAAGAACAAGAAGTAGCAGAGGCCTCTTAAGGCCTCTTCGCTACCCTTATGATATAATCTCTACCTTATCTCCGACAGAGATCTGCCCTGTTTTTGTAACAGAGGCAAACAGGCCCATATCCGTCATCCCGTAATGCTTTTGCAAGGCAGAGACAAGGCCCTTTTCGCGCACGGCTGTCTTTGGCGCCACTTCTATGGCGGCGCATCTGCCAACAGGTTCAACAAAGTGAAACTCAGCTGCGCCAATGCGTACTGTTTTCCCAAGCAAGTCATTTTCACCAAAGGCAGGCAGGCCGCTCAACATTATGTTCAAGCGATAGCGCCTATCATCATCATCAATATTCACCTTTTGTGCGAAATCAGTCATTGAGGCTTGATTGCCAAAGGCAACAAAGGGTGTTTTGGTATCTGTCAGCCCGCCTTGCTTCATGTGAAATAAACGCGGTATCTCCTGTGCCTCATCATAAGACAGGTAAGAGGCTATCTTTTTGCAAAGCGCCTCTGCGCGCTCTTCATCATGCAGATGACCTTCAAAAAAAAGCTCATCGCCAACCATAAGCTTCAGATGGGAGGTGCCTTCATCAAAAGATAACGCAAAACCAGCAAGCGCTTCTTTAGTCATCATTTGCAAGAAATGTGATTTTTTAAGCCAGCTATGTTTATCTGCTTCTTGGCTTGCTTGTGTCCCACTTGTCAGACCATAGGCACGATCACCAGGCAACACAGCCCCTTCAATCGCCATCATGCTATCATGTGTCTGTCCCGGAAATCCTTTTATGGGATAGGTGGTGATGGCACTGACCGATAAACTCATTCGCTAAGGCTCGCCGCAAAATAGCTTTGACCACGGCTTACAATTTCAAACTCGACATCTTGGACGATTTTCTTGAAGGTATCTAATTCTTCTGCTGGCAATGCCTCGCCAGATGGCAATTTCACTGTCAGAGGATTGACCTGCTTATTATTCACAAGCACTTCATAATGCAAATGCGGGCCTGTTGACCGACCTGTAGAGCCAACATAGCCAATCACTTGTCCTTGCCTGACGCGCGTGCCAGGCGTGATGCCAGTCGCGATACGTGTCATATGGGCATAGGCTGTTGAATAGCGGCCTGTGTGACGAATCAGGATGTAGCGACCATAATTGCCAAGCCATCCTGCTTTTTGCACCACGCCAGCACCTGATGCCACAATGGGTGTGCCTTTTGGTGCGGCAAAATCAACACCGCGATGCATGGCATTATAACCAGTGATAGGGTGTCGTCTCATGCCATATTTTGATGACATTCTTGCCCCTTTAATCGGCGTGCGCATTAACGAACGCACAGCTGAATTGCCATCTCTGTCATACCAGCTAACACCGCCATCTTTTTGCTCATAGCGATAGAATGACAAAACATCACCTGACAGGCGCAAGCCAGCATAATGCAATGTGCCTGCGCCAAGTGATTCGCCTGTCAGCTTATCAAGGCGCTTTTCATATAATAGCTCAAATTGATCGCCGCTTCTGACTTCTCTTTGGAAATCCACTGAAAAGCCAAGAACACGGACAAATTCATCTAAGGCAGCATAAGGCACATTTTGCTCGCCAACAGCATCATAGATTGTGCCTGAAATCTCGCCACTGGCATAAACAAGATATCGTTCAACAGGGCGCACAGTGCGGAAGGCAAACCAATTTTGCGCTTCGTCATAGACGATATAATGATCAAATTCATCTTTTGCCTTAAAATGCACACCCACAGGCACATCATCATGATAGGCAACCGTAAATGTCATGCCAATTTGCAGGCGGCGCACATTCACACGCTTTGACATTTGGGTGATGACATTGGCACTTGTTCTGTTGCTGAAACCAGCTCGTGATAAAATCTTTGATAAAGTCTCACCAGATTTCAGCTGAAAAGACGCCTCTCTAGTGACAAGGCTCATGGTTTCTTTTTGCACCATCTCAGCTAGCGTGGCTGTCGATGTGCCAAAGGCATCTTCTACAGATGGCCTCATTACTGGCCGTTCTATCTCAACTTCAACGCCGCCATAACTAACAGCAACATCAGGGCGCGCCATTGGAACAGGCTGGTAGTTCAGCATCCTGCCATCATCAGCATATAAATCATCATCTGAGATAGTGGGCGTGGCAGCGTGTGCTTGTGCAATCACAAGGCATGCAAACGCGCCAGCACCAATTGCTTTTGAAACGCTGCCAACAGCATGAATCACAAATGATGAAATGTCTCTAAGCTGCATTGCGCATCAGTCCCTATTCCGCACCTAATATAAGTGCCCTCATATAAGCACACCAATATTTACCAATCTGGCTTTAAGGGTCAATCAAAAAGACAGAGCGCAGATAAATGTAAATTATGCTTGCTCATCTTGGTGTTTTTTGGTAGTCTCATACTCCGGCCTATTGGCTGGCTTCACATGAAAAATGTCTGCTTTTAACTGGGCGAAAATCAAGTAAATCCAGTGAAAAACATTTTTTTGTCAAAAAACTGATTTTAGTATTTGACAGTGTGGGAAGAGGGTCCTATAACACGGCTC
>WTHW01000016.1 GCA_011526395.1 Alphaproteobacteria bacterium | reverse complement strand
CAGATAGGGTCATCACCTCTGTGGATAGTTGGGTCTCGGCTCCTGATTGTTTTGCTGTGATCCGCATCCTCCGGTCTCTCCCCTATTTTTTAGCTAGACAAGCCCGCCACCTTTTTGAAAAGCTGATACTATAGCAACGAAAGAGGGGGTGCCGCATGCGAGATATGGCAAACTTAATTGACCTAGAACGCTATCCTATCGACCAAGAAGGCCCGCAGAAACAAGCCCTCATCGCAGATATTCAAGCCCAGCTTGATGATGTTGGATGCGCCGTTCTCAAAGGGTTTTTAACACCTTTTGCCATTGCGCAACTCACCGAAGAAGCTGACAAGGTCGCCCATTTAGCGCACCGATCTTTTAATCGCACCAACCCCTATTTCACAACCGATGACCCAACCCTGCCAGAAGATGATCCCAGGCGGCAATTTTTTGACAGATCAAACGCCTTTATCCCCGCTGATAATTTTCAAAAATCAGGCACATTACGGACCATTCATGATTTTCCCGCGTTTGACCCCTTTATTCAGTCCTGTTTACGCCAAGAGAATTTCTACCGCTATGCCGATCCGCTTGCCGATGTGATTGTGAATACGGCTGAAGAGGGAGAGGGCTTCCCTTGGCATTACGACACCAATAATTTTACCATCACCTTAGCAATTCAAAATGCGGATGAAGGTGGCTTATTTGAATATGCGCCCAATATTCGGCGTGGCGGCGAAAATTTTGACGAAGTGAAAAAAGTGTTGGCGGGAACCTCTGACAAAATCCACCGGCTCGCTCTGGAAGCCGGAGATTTGCAACTATTCAAAGGTCGTTATTCGCTTCACCGCGTGTCACCTCTTCGGGGCAACACACCGCGTCACGTGGCTATTTTCTCTTATGTGGAAGAACCTGACATGGTTGGCTCACCAGAGCGCACAAAGCAGCTTTATGGCCGTGTCCTGCCTATTCACCTTGAAAGAGCGGGCTTGCGTGCAGATAGCTATATCGATTGATGCGTGCTTAATCATCATTTTTTCTAAGATATAATCTCTATGTCGCAATGACAAAGCCCGGAGCGGCTTGCCTGTCCACGGCCATGTTCAAGACAAGCTGTTGCAAAAATGCACCAACGGCTATGTCTTAAGCGTTCCAGCTTGTCTTGTCAGCCTTTGGACGGAAATCTTCGATAAACTCACCTTCAGACAGGAAATAGACCTGCTCTGCGATGCCGGTGGCATAATCGCCGATACGCTCAAAATTCTTGATGATGATCAGCAAATGAACCCCTGAAATCAGGCCTTCAGGATTTTGCGCCATCGCATCAATAATCGACTTATGTAATTCGGTGTGAACCTTGTCGATTTCGACATCACTGTTTCTGACCTCAATGGCAAGGTCCTTATTTGAGGTATGATAGGCTTCCAATGCCTTGCTCACAGTGCGCAACAGCAAATTTGCCATAGCCTCAATTTCAGAAACGGCGATAAGGCTTGCCCCTTCTGCCAATATCACTTTGGTCCGGTTTGCGGTATTACGCGCATAATCGCCCATGCGCTCTAATATCGTCGCCACCTTCTGCATAACCAGCACCTGACGCAAATCTTCGGCGCGTGGCGCACGCAGCGCAATCACCGCGACGGCCTGTTCGATGATCTCAGATTCCAGCTTGTCGATTTTCTTATCACGCTTAATCAGCTTATCCAGCCCATTATCCTCTAATAAAGACAGGGATTCTGTAACAGCACTCAGCTGATGTTGCACCAAATCAGCCAGATCCGTGATTTTTTTATTCATCTCTTTCAAATCTTGATCAAAAGCTGAGCTTATATGATTTGAATGTACCATGTGTGTTATGTCCTTCTGGTCCGTTTCAATGCGATTTTAGCCAAAACGACCGGTGATATAGCTGTTTGTTAAATCATGCTGAGGTTTTGTAAAAATATCTTGGGTATCGCCAACTTCAATCAAATTGCCCAGATGAAAATAAGCGGTTCTGTCTGAGACACGCGCGGCTTGTGTCATTGAGTGCGTGACAATCGCAATTGAATAATCACCCTTTAATTCAAAAATCAGCTCTTCAATACGCGCTGTTGCAATCGGGTCAAGCGCTGAACAGGGCTCATCCATTAAGATAACCTCTGGTGAGACGGCAATCGCACGCGCAATACATAGACGCTGTTGCTGACCACCGGACAGACCTGTGCCTGATTGATCCAAGCGAGACGACACCTCATCCCAGAGGCCGGCTTTCCGTAAAGATGCCTCCACAATCTCATCCAGCTCTGCTTTATTGCGGGCTAAGCCGTGGATACGTGGCCCATAAGCCACATTATCATAAATGCTTTTGGGAAAGGG
>WTHW01000042.1 GCA_011526395.1 Alphaproteobacteria bacterium | reverse complement strand
CAGCAAAGGCAAGACCTGCATCAACCACATGATCTTCTTCAGAGATATCATGACCAAAGTGGCGGAAGCCTTTTTCGATACGACAGGCGTCAACCACATGCATCCCAATCGGCTTCAGATCAAAGGCTTTACCAACCTCGCAAATATGCTCATAAATATGGCCAGCTTGATCGGCAGAGCAATAAAGCTCCCACCCAAGCTCACCAACATAAGACACACGATGCGCACGTGCCAGACCCATGCCAACTTCAACCTCTTGGACACCGCCAAAGGGGAAAGCCTCATTCGAGAAATCATGACGGCAAGCCGCTGTTAGCAGATCACGTGATTTAGGCCCCATCACAGCAATGACAGCTTCTGCCGCAGTGACATCAATGATGGCAACATGTTCATCTGCTTCGACATGACGGCGCAACCAATCAAGGTCACGTTGCACAGTGGCCGCTGGCAAGGTCGCGATAAATTCATCCTTTGCCAAACGTGCCACAGTGAGATCACATTCAATCCCCCCTGACTCATTCAACATTTGCGTATAGACAAGCGTGCCAACAGATACATCAATTTGATTGGCGCACACACGGTTCAAAAATCCAACTGCATCTTTGCCCATAATTTTGACTTTGCCAAAAGATGATAAATCCATGACAGCCACATTCTGGCGCACAGCCTGATGTTCAGCCTTGGCATTTTCGAACCAATTTTGTGGGCCCCAGCTATACTGATATTCACGTTCTTGGCCCTCATTGGCAAACCAACCTGGGCGTTCCCATCCAGCTGTCTCGCTCATCACAGCGCCTTGCGCCAATAATTGATGATGCAAAGGAGACCGGCGAATACCGCGAGATGTTGCATATTGACGATAAGGGAAATGATCATCATAGAGCAGGCCAAGTGTTTCTGTGACACGCTCTTTCAAATAGGCTTTGTTGCGCTGGAAAGGCTGTACACGACGCACATCATATTCCCATAGATCATAAGGTGGCTGACCTTTATCCATCCATTCAGCCAATGCCATACCTGCGCCGCCTGAAGAGACAATGCCAATGGAATTATAGCCAGCTGCGACCCAATACCCTTCAACCCCAGGCGCTTGACCAAGATAATGTTTATCATCTGGTGTAAAGCTTTCAGGACCATTAAAGAAGGTATGAATCCCTGCTGTTTCCAAAATGGGCATACGAGCTACAGCTGCTTCCAAAATCGGCTCAAACTGATCAAAATCTTCTGGCAATTGGTCAAAACAAAAATCTTCTGGAATGCCTTCAACAGCCCATGGCTTTGACTTTGGCTCAAATGCACCGAGCAAGATTTTGCCAGCATCTTCTTTGTAATAGGCACATTCTTCAGGCACACGCAAAACAGGTAAGCGCTGCATATCTGGAATTTGCTCTGTCACAATATAGAAATGTTCACAAGCTTGCAGAGGTAAGCTTACACCTGATTTGACAGCCAAATCACGTGCCCACATGCCCCCACAATTAACAATCATATCACAGGCGATATGACCTGATTCACCATCTTGAGACCATCTAACGCCTGTTACCTTGTCATCTTCAATAACAACGTCATCTACTTTAACACCTTCGAAAATCTGAGCGCCACGCATGCGCGCACCCTTGGCAAGAGCCATCGCCACATTGGCAGGATCAGATTGACCATCAGCTGGCAAATAAACCGCACCTTTAACATCTTCAATGTTCAGATAAGGGTAAAACTCTTTGGCCTGCTCTGGTGAAATAGGCTGCGCTTCGACATCAAAGACGCCGGCCATCTCTGCTTGCCTTGTGATCTCTTCCATACGCTCATCAGTCAGAGCTACGGTCAATGACCCTGTGGCACGCATGCCTGTCGCCACACCTGTCTCTGCTTCAAGATTCATATATAGATCAGCAGAATATTTGGCGAGCCTTGTTGCGTTTTTCGAAGAACGCAACTGACCAATTAGGCCAGCTGCATGCCATGTCGTGCCTGATGTGAGCTGCTTTCTTTCAAGCAGCACAACATCTGTCCAACCAAGCTTGGTGAGATGATAGGCAACAGAACAGCCAGATACGCCCCCACCAATGATCACAACACGAGCTTGTTTCGGTAGTGTTTTTACGTCTTGCTCGCTCATGCTCTTAACCTTTCATTCTTTGGATCCCAAATGGCAGATGCCCCATGCACTGTCGCAGGGATTCTATGGCCAAATACGCCGACTGTGAGCTCTTGCCCAGCGGTTGCATATTCAGGCTTTACCATCGCAAGAGCGACGATTTGACCTGAACGATACCCCATGGCACAGCTTGTGATCTCGCCAATAATATCATCACCAGAACGCACAGGTGACATGTAAGGGGCATC
>WTHW01000227.1 GCA_011526395.1 Alphaproteobacteria bacterium | reverse complement strand
ATCAGGTTTTGCACCAATTAGCTCAACATCAAATTTATCAAGCACCCCGTCATTAAACAACGCTAATGCAGTGTTTAGCGCTGTCTGCCCGCCCATGGTCGGCAATAGCGCATCGGGGCGTTCCTTTTCAATAATGCGGGCGACAATCTCAGGGGTGATTGGCTCAATATAGGTTGCGTCTGCCATACCGGGGTCTGTCATAATCGTTGCCGGATTGGAATTTACCAGAATGACCCGATAGCCTTCTTCTTTTAGTGCCTTACATGCCTGCGCACCCGAATAGTCAAATTCGCAGGCCTGTCCGATAATAATGGGACCGGCACCAATAATCATAATAGAGGAAATGTCAGAACGGCGAGGCATGGGCAGGTTGTTTCCTTTGTGACTGTGAAGCGGTTTGGCCAGATAATACTGTCTGTTTAGGATTTATGGGCAGCTATCATATCAGTGAATCTGGTGAACAGATGACGTGAATCATGCGGCCCGGGAGATGATTCAGGATGATACTGGACGCTAAATACAGGTTTTGTTTTATGTCGCAGCCCCTCAACAGACCCGTCAAACAGGGATAGATGTGTTACGTCTACATCATCAGGCAGCGAGTCTTCTACAACCATAAAGCCATGATTCTGGCTGGTAATCTCAATTTTACCTGTTTGCAGATCACGCACCGGATGATTTGCGCCGCGATGGCCGCGTTCCATCTTGCTTGTTGTGCCGCCAAAGGCCAGCGCCAGAAGCTGATGGCCAATGCAAATCCCGAAGATGGGGATGTTTGCATCTATCAGTTTGCGAAGCTCAGGCACGGCATATTCTGCCGTAGCGGCAGGATCGCCCGGCCCGTTTGCAAGGAAGATACCGTCCGGATTACGTGCCAATATCTCGTCAGCAGGGGTTGTGGCCGGTACAAGCTCAACATTGCATCCTGCATCGACAAGACATCTCAGGATATTCTGCTTGCAGCCAAAATCTATGGCGATGACATTATGCACACCTATTTTCTCAGGCGCAGCAGAAGTTGACAGACAATAGCTGGCAGACTGCCAGTCAAGTGGGCGGGAAGTTGATACATCGCTGGCAAGATCCATCCCCTTCAGCCCTGGCCAGCCTTTTGCCATGCCGGTCAGCGCCTCAATATCAAACTGGCCTGACTTGTCATGGCACAGAACGCCCTTTGGTGCGCCATTATCTCTGATGTGGCGGGTCAGGGCTCTGGTATCAATGCCTGAAATGCCGGGCAGATTATGTGCTGCCAGCCATGTCTCAAGTGGCGTATCCGACCGCCAGTTTGACGGGGCAGTAACAGGATTTCTGACAATCATGCCAAGCGATGCCGGCCTGTCTGTTTCTATATCTGCCGAATTGGTGCCGATATTGCCAATATGCGGGAAGGTGAAGGTAATTATCTGGCCAGCATATGACGGGTCTGTCATGATTTCCTGATAGCCTGTCATTGACGTGTTAAAACATACTTCGCCAACATTCGTTTTTTCAGCTCCGAAGCCCTGACCATAAAATGCGGTGCCATCTTCAAGCACAAGCACGGCAGTTGGTTGCAAAGGTTCTGAAAAAAAAGAATGAGGCGCAGTCGAAGCGGTCATGTTTGTCATGTTCACTGCCTTCCATCATGTATCACTGGTCTGGCGCTAAAACAGCAAGGCTGCACACATTCAAAAACAGCGCATTTTCGAACATATTTTTCTAGCAACCTTCCGCCTGATTTTCAGGCTTGCTGGCATGCGCGCGCAAAAATTACACCTATCTACGACAGCGACCCGCTTTGGTCAAGTCTTGACTTGCACCTGATAGCATCTTGGTTTATTTTTTACGCCTGTTTCTATCTGGAGAGATAACAGAGTTATCAATACATCATAAGTGAGTTGACAATATGCGAGACAGAATTTCACAGGCGATGAAAGAGGCGTTAAAGTCAAAGGATCAGAAAGCCCTTGCGACTATCCGGCTTATTTCCGCTGCCCTGAAGGATCGGGACATTGCTGCCCGCAGTCAGGATAATGCAGATGGCATTTCAGATGATGAAATTCTGTCATTGCTTCAGACCATGATCAAACAGCGTGCTGAATCTGCAAAATTATATGTTGAAGGCAACCGGCCTGAACTGGCAGAAGCAGAACAGCAGGAAATTACCATCATCCAGCAATTTCTACCTGAACAGCTAGATGAAGCTGCGGTTGAGGCGGCGATTAAAACAGCTCTTGATGAAACAGGCTCATCTTCTGTCAAAGATATGGGCAAGGTGATGAATTATCTGAAAACACATTTTGCAGGCCAGATGGATTTTTCAATGGCAAGCCAGCTTGTCAAAAAAGCGCTGTTAGAGAGTTGATGGGC
>WTHW01000074.1 GCA_011526395.1 Alphaproteobacteria bacterium | reverse complement strand
AAGCTTTATTGATGAAATCAAAGCTTATCGAAGCTGTCATTTTCGCAAGCGCGACACCGGTAAAGGCAAGGGACTTAGTAATTCATTTATCTGATGAAGGTGAGTTACAGTCAGTTATCTCAATCATACAAGAGCGTTACGGTGCTTTTTCTGGCGTGGAATTGGTAAGGCATGATGATGCTTATGCCTTTAGGACTAGAGCTGAAGTTGCAGAGGCGCTTTCAAGTGAAAAGCAAGTAGAACGCCCATTATCAAGAGCTGCGATGGAAGTTTTGGCCATTATTGCCTATCATCAACCAGTTACGAGAGCCGAAATTGAAGAAATTAGAGGTATCAGTCTTTCAAAAGGGACAATGGATATCTTGCTTGAAATTGGCTGGATTAAGCCAAAGGGGCGTCGGCGCACTCCGGGAAGACCGCTGACATGGGGAACGGCTCCTGCTTTTCTAGACCATTTTGGGCTAGAGGCGTTGGATGCTCTGCCCGGTATGGATGAGCTCAAATCAGCTGGCCTACTTCGCAAAGGTATCGTTCTTGGTGGTATTGGAGAAGGCGCAGACGACACAGAGGACGATGTGGTCGGTTCTGATGAAGATTTGCTTGAAAGTGCATTTGATGAAACAGAATTTGCAGATGAAGAATAATGTCAGAAATACAGTTTGATAACATTACTCATTCTTATGAAGAGCTACCCTCAGTTAGCAATATCTCTTTTTCCGTAAAACAGGGCGAGGTTGTCTCGTTGTTGGGGCCAAGTGGATGCGGAAAATCGACCTTATTACGTCTTGCAGCTGGTCTTGAAAAACCGCAAAAAGGGCATATTAAACAAGGAGATAAAGTGATTTCCTCGCCTGATTATGCGCTAGATTCATCAAAAAGGGGAGTGGGGCTAGTCTTTCAAAATTATGCGCTATTCCCGCATTTAACCGTCTTGGATAATGTTTGTTACGGCTTAAAAGGCAGCAGAAAGCAAAATTTATCAATCGCGCGTGAGGTGATGTCAGATTTCGACATTTCTCAATTCGCAAACAGCTATCCTCACGAATTATCAGGAGGGCAACAACAACGTGTCGCACTGGCACGCGCAATTTGCCCAGCACCTAACCTTGTTTTACTAGATGAGCCATTTTCAGGTCTTGATACAAGATTAAGAGATCGTGTTCGGGATAAATTGTTGCATGTGTTACGAGAAAAGAAAATATCTGCCATTATGGTGACACATGATTCCGAAGAAGCGATGTTTATGTCCGATAAAATCGTTGTGCTAGAACGCGGAAACATCGCACAGATTGGCTCTCCACTTGATGTATACAGAGCGCCTAAATCCTCTTTTGTTGCGACTTTTTTTGGCGAAGCAAATCAATTTTCTGCAAAAGTTGAAAAAGGTATGGTCAATACTGTTCTTGGTGATATTCAGGCAGATGGTTTCGAAGATGGGCAAACAGTTGAAGTCGTCATAAGAAACGAAAATTTAAACGTGTTTGATGCGCCAGCTCAAGATACCTCTGATGTAAGTTTCACAGTTTTAGAGACACACTTGCTAGGTAGCAGTACCCTTATTCATCTGTCAGATAGAGATGATGATAGAGGCTATCATCTGCACGCTAGAATTCCCGGGCTAAATTATTTTGAAATTGGCAGCAAAGTGTATTTGTCAGCCTCACCGAATGATATCTATATTTTCAACGTCGCATGATTTGTGATTATTCTGCCAACAACCTTAACACATTAATTTTATGCTGTTGCTCATGTTGTTTGTGATGTCTATAGTGTGATGGTATCGCGACTTAACTATGATTTAAAAGAGGTTTAACATGGGATTCACAAGCATTTGGCAGTGGATAATTGTTCTAGCAGTTGTTCTGATTTTGTTTGCAAGACCGGGAAAAATATCAGGTCTAATGGGGGATTTCGGTAAGGGCCTTCGTAGTTTTAAAGATGGTGTCAAGGGCGATGAAGACGCTGCAGACGATGTAGAAGAAATCGAGGCGCCAGCTCCAAAGAAGAAAGCTGCTAAAAAGGCCGCAAAGAAAGCAGCCAAAAAGAAATCAGCACCTGCAAAAAAAGCAGCTAAGAAAGCTGCGAAGAAGGCAGCCAAGAAAAAAGCCGCTAAAAAATCGTAAATGACTATATAGCTAGGCAAAGTGGAACTAACAATTTTTTGTTATTCATTTTGCCTATTTGCTGTTGGCTCGCGTTTGAGGGTAAATGATGTTTGACTTGGGATGGCAAGAATTTTTGATGGTTGCCGTGGTGCTGATGCTAGTCGTTGGCCCCAAAGACATGCCAAGAATACTGCGTAGTTTTTCACAATTCATGAGAAAAGCTAGGTCCATGGCAAACGAATTCACCTCTACAATGG
>WTHW01000099.1 GCA_011526395.1 Alphaproteobacteria bacterium | reverse complement strand
TGTGTATAAGAGACAGCAACTGGCCTGATGACAGCCCAAGAGCTTGAAGCTATGGCAGCGACCAGCATTTCACCAAAGCTTGATGGCGCCTATCAATCTGGTTGTCATACAGCCTCTGTTTGGGATTTCAAAGCACAGGAAAACACACCGCGCTTGATGAAATTCATGAATGATTTTGGTCTTGTCACTGCCCGTGACCCCAAGGGTGTCTATCATTCAATGACAGATGTGATTCACAAAGTTCTCAATGATATCACAGTTGATGATTGGGCGATTATCATTGGCGGCGATTCACATACACGTATGTCAAAGGGTGTTGCCTTCGGTGCTGATTCAGGCACAGTGGCGCTTGCGCTTGCGACAGGTGAGGCAACAATGCCAATCCCGCAATCTGTCAAAGTCACCTTCAAAGGCCAGATGGCAGATCATATGGATTTCCGTGATGTGGTGCATGCCACACAGGCGCAGATGCTAGCACAATTTGGCGATAATATTTTCCAAGGCCGCATCATCGAAGTGCATCTTGGCACATTGCTTGCTGACCAAGCTTTCACATTCACAGATTGGACAGCTGAGATGAAGGCAAAAGCCTCAATCTGTATCTCAGAAGATGCCACATTGATTGAATCACTCCAGATTGCGAAATCACGTATTCAAATCATGATTGATAAGGGCATGGAGCATGAAAACAAAATGCTACACGGCCTCATCGCGCTTGCTGAGGCGCGCATTGCACAAATCAAATCAGGTGAAAAGCCAGCGCTTGCCCCTGATGCGAACGCGAAATATGCTGCTGAAGTTGTGATTGATTTGGACGCGATTGACGAGCCAATGATCGCAGACCCTGATGTGAATAACGAAGATGTCTCAAAGCGTTATACACATGATACCATCCGCCCAATTTCATTCTATATGGCTGAAAAGAAGGTGGATTTGGGATTTGTCGGCTCATGTATGGTTCATAAGGGCGATGTGAAAATCGTGGCCCAGATGCTTCGTAATCTTGAAGAAACAAATGGCGATGTGACATTCAATGCGCCATTGGTTGTGGCCGCGCCAACTTACAACATCGTTGACGAGCTAAAAGCAGAAGGCGATTGGGCTATCTTGCAGAAATATTCAGGCTTTGAATTTGATGATGCACAGCCAAAGCTTGATGCACGCAAAGAATATGAAAACATCCTCTATCTTGAGCGTCCGGGCTGTAACCTATGTATGGGTAATCAGGAAAAGGCAGCCAAAGGTGATACAGTGATGGCAACATCAACCCGCCTATTCAAAGGCCGCGTTGTGGAAGATTCAGACGAGAAAAAAGGCGAGTCTCTCTTGGCCTCAACACCTGTAGTGGTGCTGTCAGCCATCTTGGGTCGCACACCGACAATTGATGAATATAAGCAAGCTGTCAAAGGCATCGATTTAACAAAATTCGCCCCGCCAACTGACAAGCCAGGCACAACAAATTCTGTCCATTTCTAGGGCTGGCACCAGCCGCCTTAGATGGTATCAGATAACAAATGACTAACTCCTCGGGGGGGATAGTCAAGGCCCATCCAGCCACCACGCTGGATGGGTTTTTTTATGGAGAACCGCCCCACTTGCATCAAAAGGTTAATTCTTTCAATCATAAGAGCGCACATCAATATCTTGGAGTTCTTGTAATGAAATTACGAATGACAATAATGATATTGGTGATGTTTGCCTTAAGCGCGTGTGCCACAAATGAGGTGACGCCAACCCCGCAAGCCAATAGTGAAACAGGCTATAAGTCATTCCTTGATAGACCGCAATCACCAGCTTTCCACCAAGCCCTTATGGCCTTTACGGCAGAGGATTATACCAACGCAATAGCCATGTTCGATCTTCTTGCCAGAGCTGGCGATACGAAAGCCAACATGATGTTGGGAATGATGTATTATCAGGGGCAAGGTGTAGGTCAGGATTTTAACAAGGCAAAAGATAACTTCCTTGTCTCTGCCAATGCTGGCATTGCAGAGGCGCAAGGGATGATTGGCTCTATGTATGCTGAGGCAAAGGGGTTCAGACAAAACTATGTCAAAGCCGCCCGATGGTATGGACGTGCCGCAGAACAAGGCTTTGCCCCAGCGCAAAGCATATTGGGGCAGATGTATGGCGCAGGGCAAGGTGTCAGCCTTGATTATGGCAAGGCACGTTATTGGCTTCGCAAAGCGGCCAATCAGGGTGACAGTGATGCCCAATTCCATCTTGGTTTATTTTATCATTATGGCGAAGGGGTATCCGTGAACTCAGAACAAGCCGTGAGTTGGTATAAGTCAGCGGCAAAACAAGGCCATGCCAAAGCGCAAGCCAACCTCGCCGCCATGTATAATGATGGCAAAGGGGTAAGACAGGAC
>WTHW01000052.1 GCA_011526395.1 Alphaproteobacteria bacterium | reverse complement strand
TAAGAGACAGCGAAGGACCCTGTCTTTCATAAAAGCACAGCCAAAACTGCTTGGGATGAGCTGCTTCAAAAAACCGCTCGCTAATTTGCCTCTGGGACTGGCAGAGCTGTCGTATATTTAATTTCCTCCATCGCGAAGCTTGAGCTGACATCTTTCAGCTTCACTGTGGAGATTAGTTTTTTGTAAAACACATCATAGCTCGCCATATCAGGCACAACGACGCGCAACATATAATCAACCTCACCTGACATACGATAAAACTCAACCACTTGGGGCAAAGCAGAAATTGATTTGGCAAATTGTTCTAGCCAATCAACATTATGTTGATCTGTTTTAATGCCAACAAATACACTCATGCCCATGCCAATTTTTTGGCCATCAAGAAGTGCCACACGTCCCTTAATTATGCCATCTTCTTCCATTTTTTGAATGCGGCGCCAACATGGTGTCACGGATAGGCCAACTTTGCGCGCTATATCAGCAACAGGCAGAGATGCATCTTTTTGCAAGATGGCTAAAATTTGATTATCAATCCTATCCATTGACCCCTCTTTTTAAAATTTTTTACCAAGATATCTAATAATTAACCATCATATTAGGTTATTTTTCTATTCTTGACTAGATTTACTTGCCTTTACCTGCATTCCAAAGGCATGGTGCAAAATAACATCCCCCTAAGACAAAAATGACTGGGTTTCATGACAGAATTTGACACAAAAACAGGTCACATATCTTTAACTAATGATTGGCAAGATTACGCTCTTCTTGATTCAGGCGATGGCTTGAAACTTGAGCGTTTTGGCCCTTACAGCTTTGTGAGACCTGAACCACAAGCCCTTTGGCCTAAGAGATTTGATGAAAAAATCTGGGCCAAAGCTGCAGGGCGCTTTTTGGCATCATCAGATGATCCTGAAAAAGGGGGAAAATGGCAATTATCATCAGATTTGCCAGATAAGTGGGTTATGTCCTATGACAATGTGAAATTCTATGCAAGCCCAACACCCTTTCGCCACCTCGCCTTCTTCCCAGAACAGTCAGGCCATTGGCAATTCTGCGCGCAGAAGATAAAGGCCTTTCAGGCAAAACATAATCGTGCGCCTCGCATGCTCAATCTTTTTGGCTATACAGGCGTTGCCTCGCTTCACGCAGCTGCAGCCGGCGCAGAGGTCACACATGTTGATGCGTCTAAGAAAGCTATCACACAAGCGTTTGAGAACAGAGACCTCTCAGGACTGCAAGAGGCACGCATTCGATACATCACAGATGATTGCATGAAGTTTGTGGCGCGTGAAATACGGCGCGGCAATCATTATGACGGCATTATCTTGGACCCACCAAAATATGGCAGAGGCCCAAAGGGTGAAATCTGGCGCCTTGAAGAGCAATTGCCAGAATTACTATCATTATGTGCCTCATTATTATCAGACGATGCTATTTTCATGATTCTGACAATTTATGCTATTCGCACATCAACCTTAGCAACGCATAGCGCTGTTGCTGAAGCACTTTCAGGGCGTGATGGCGAGATTACATCAGGCGAGGTTGGTATTATCGAGACACAAAATAATCCCCGCGCCATCGGCCAAGCTTTATTTGTGCGATATGCCAATCATGATTAGACGCGATGGCGTAACCATTCATATAAGGTGACGCCTGTTGCAACGGCAAGATTTAGGCTGTCTGAGCGCCCTTGCATTGGCATTCGGATAAGCTGGGTTGTTTTATCACGCAAAAAGGGTGTTAGGCCTGCTTGCTCATTCCCCATCAGAATAATAGTTGGCTGGCTATAATCAGCCACGCGATAATCCACTGATGCTTGCAAGGCCGTGCCAATGATGGCGCCTGACCAATTATCAGCAAATGTGCCAAATGCGGCCTCGCTCATCTTAACAAGCTGAACATTAAAAATAGCGCCCATTGATGCTCTGACAGCTTCTAAGGAAAATGGGTCCGTGCAATCTTCGATTAATATAATACCTTTGGCACCAACAGCATCAGCTGTTCTGATGATTGTGCCAAGATTGCCTGGGTCGCGCACTCTATCGAGGGCAATCCATAAATCATTTACATCGTGCGTTATCGCATCTTCTTTATGCCATTGCTGGGCGAAGGCACCTATCACCATTTGCGGGTTATCTTTGCGACTAATACGAGATAACAAATCAGGCGATACTGCCATCGCCCTGCCGCCAGCTTGGCGACATGATGCGATCAAATCTTTAATCATCTCATCTTCATCACGGCCAGCGGCATAAACAAGACGCATTGGCGCAAAGCCAAGGCTCGTTGCCTCACAACATATGCGCATACCTTCTGCTAAGAACCACCCTGTTTGCTTGCGGTATTTTCGCTCATGCAAAGACCGAAGTAACTTTATGTCCTTATTCGTAGG
>WTHW01000248.1 GCA_011526395.1 Alphaproteobacteria bacterium | reverse complement strand
CATCTCATTAATGCGCGCGCAATGCGGTCAACAAGAATCGCCGATACACATAAAGCCACAATAAGCACAACCACCTCTGAGCTGTTCATTTGCGCGCGGTAACCAAGCCAGGTGATGTCAGTCACGCCCTCTTGATTTGACAGCCAAGAGGCAGCATAGGCGATAAATATGGCTGTTACGACAAAGACAATGACACGAAATATCATGGCAAATCACGCTTGGTATTGATGTTCACGATAATAAGCTCTTCTAGTTTTTGTCTCAACGCAAGGCGATTTTTGGCACGTTGCACCCATGTCTTTGCCAATTCATCATCACTATTTTCCAGATGCGTTACCAGCATTGGCAAATCAATCACAAATTCACTCATTTGCTGTTTCTGGATCTGCGGCTCTTGCGATTTATCTGCTTCGACGACCTCTAACTTTACGGCGTTCGAAAACCAGTTGGATAAACTGCTAAGCAGTCCATCTGTATTTTCCAATTCATCGCTCGCACTGACTGATTCACCGGATGATATCCTTTGCAAAAGCTGGTTACCTTCAGTTAACAAGCCATCAATCTGCAACTTCTGTGACATGAAAATGATGTCACGTAATTCTTCCTTAAAGTCATTATCTGGCAAAGGCGTGATAAGATGCATCAAAGAGCCTAGCTTGTCATCATCAGCCACCTGCCACATCATGATACTAACGAGCATCGCGCTATCGAACTTGCTGGCCTTAGGGACCCCATTTTCCTGAAATGAAGTAGAAAGCTCTGCAAGTTGCTGCTTTAGTCCCTCAATTTGCGTCTCATATGTTTGCGCTTGTGAAACCAGAGAGGAAATCTGCGTCTCATAATCATGAGAATGCATCTCTAGCTGTGTTTTTAGTGCTTCAGCATTTTCAACGCGGTCAGTTAATTCTGTCCATTCACGAAATATAACAGCGCCAATCATAGAGGAAACCAAAACAGATATGATGGAAACGATAACAGCGAAGTGCACACCAGAGGCGGGTGTCCGCTTCTTTGCAACAGGTGCATCATTCACTGGCTCGATGATATCTGCCTCACCTTCGATTATATCTGTTTTGTCTTGCTTTTGGCTCACCAGAATAAATGCTCCAGATTTAAGTGCGTCTCGATTATGTCTTGCTATGACAAATCACAGCTGCTTGAACAGAGATAGCGCGCTTTCGTCTTGCCACGATTACAGACTGCCAACCTGCATCAGATGCCATATCTGCGACAGCTTGAGATACAACAAATAAATCACATAATTTGATATCTTGCCATAAATCATGTTGCTGAAACAATTTTTGCGCCTGACCCAATTGCGCCTTTGACAGCGCCATGACCGCTTTCACCTGACCATTGCTTATAAGCTTTATGGCAGTTTCTGGCAGTGTGTCTTGTGCCACCATCTCATAAACAGTCTGCTGAGAGATATGAATAGCCTCAGCCTCTAAGGCTGTTTTAATATCAAAACTTATTTTCGTTGCACGAAGCCAGCATAAATGATGGCCTTCTGTTTTTAAGTCTTTGATTATCAGGTCAGCCAGTGCCCTGCCATCTGATGTGCCAATATGAACATTATGATAACCACGCGCTTTAGCAGAGGATGCGCTGGCTCTTCCAACGCACCAGACAGGTCTATCTTTCCTCTCATCTGGTAAAGCATAGGCTGCTTGTTGGCTTGTCAGAATAAAACCATCAGCCTTATTAAGAGCGTTGTTATCAAATTTTTTGTGTTTGGCTACGTGAACGGGGCAAGCAAATGCATCAACACCGCGTTTTATCAACCTGTTACAATCTATGTCAGCTAATTCAGAATCTCTTAGCGATAAAATCATAGACTGCTCTCTGGAATCTCAATGTTAATTCTTTATGCTAGGAATGAGCGCCCACCACATTGCGATAATAAGGCATCTCCAACCTCAATGCCAAGCGCGTTGACGTCAGTTATATCAGCGATACCAGACGCGTCAAACCGCTGAGAGCCATCTTCATTCAGCACACAAGCAGACAATGAGACTTTGCCATTATCTTCTAATTGCGCCATCACGCCAATTGGCGTGCGGCAAGAGCCATCTAAATGGGATAACAAGCTTCTTTCAGCTGTTGTGCAAATCTGTGTCTCTTCACAATGCATGGCGCCGAATATCTGCTTCATCGCTTCAGCTCTTTTGGTATCTGATGTACTCATTTGCACAGCAATCGCACCTTGCGAGGCAGATGGCATCATGATGGATTCATCCAATGGATGGCCGCGCTCAGCAAGCCCCAATCGTTTCAATCCTGCCATAGCCAATATGATGGCATCATAATGACCGTCTTCAAGCAATTGCAGACGTCTTTGCACATTGCCTCGCAGTAATTGTATTTTTAAATCAGGGCGGTGATTGCGTAATATGGCCGCCCGTCTGACAGATGATGTGCCTATGACAGCACCCTCGGGTAACGCCTCAAGGCTATCATAATTGCCGACCAAAGCATCACGCCTATCTTCACGTGGCAGAATAGCGCAAATAGCGGTATTATCTGCAAATATCGTTTCCATATCTTTAAAGGAATGGATCGCTGCATCAGCGGAGCCTTTCAGCAATTCAGCTTCCAAAGCTTTGATGAAGACACCCTTGCCGCCAATCTCAACCAGAGGTCTATCTAGAACCTCGTCTCCACTTGTTGAAACTGGACAAATATCATGTGCAATATCGCCAAGCTGTGAGGCTACGATTTGCGTTTGGATAAGCGCCAATTTCGATTGCCTTGTAGCCAAGCGAAGCGGTTTATCTGCAAAGATTTCATGATTACTCTTCATGACTACTGTCTAATGATGTATCACTATGATGCAAAGGAAAAAATCATCCATGACAACAGATTCTGTGGAAAATATTGCCGAAATAAAGCGAAATGCATCTTCGCCTATCATTCTAGGCATCGAAAGCTCATGTGATGAGACAGCGGCGGCGATTGTGCGAGGTGATCACACTATCTTATCAAATGTGATTGCATCTTCATCTGCTATTCACGCGAAACATGGCGGTGTCGTGCCAGAAATCGCGGCAAGGGCCCATCTTGATACGCTAGCCCCTGTGATAGAAGAATCACTAAAAGAGGCAGGTGTGACTTGGTCACAAATTGATGGTATCGCAGCCACTGGCGGGCCTGGCTTAATTGGCGGTGTCCTTGTTGGCACTGTTGCGGCCAAGGCAATGGCACAATTTCATGACCTACCCTATTTTGCTATCAATCACCTAGAGGGTCACGCGCTGACAGCCCGCCTAACCGATAAGGTTGCGTTTCCTTACCTATTATTGCTTGTCTCTGGGGGTCACACACAAATATTACTGGTAAAAGATGTCGGCAATTATGAACGTCTTGGCACAACAATGGATGATGCCGCAGGCGAGCTTTTTGATAAAGGCGCAAAAGTGCTTGGGCTAGGATATCCGGGCGGCCCTGCAATAGAGCGATCAGCTCTCGCTGGCAATGCCAAAGCGATATCACTCCCAAGACCGCTAAAGGGCGCTGATCATTGTCATTTTTCATTCTCAGGCCTTAAGACCGCTTTAGCGCAAGCTTATGACAAATATGGCGACCAATTTGAGATATCTGACTATGCGGCAAGCTTACAAAGTGCGATTGCAGATTGCCTATATGACCGCGTGAAAAAGGCAATTTCTAAATCATTTGAAAATCATGAATTTGCTCAAAAACCGGTGCTCGTTGTTGCTGGCGGCGTCGCGGCAAATCAAGCGATATCACGACGCCTTCATAGCCTTTGTGCAGATTATGATGTAGGCTTGGCGGTGCCGCCGGCTAAATTATGCACAGATAATGCCGCTATGATTGCTTGGGCTGGCGTGGAATATTACAGACGTAACATGCCATCATCACTTGATTTTGCACCTCGCCCTAGATGGCCATTGGATGATAAAGCATCACCACCGCCCGGGCGCGGCGTCAGACAATAATGAAGGCAACAAAAACCTTAAGAGATAACAAAATGACAAATATCATCGTTATGGGCGGAGGATCTTGGGGCGCGGCAATAGCTTATAGTCTGGGGCAAAATACGGCTGTTTCAGTAACATGTCTTGTAAGAGACGAGACGACCGCAAGCGCACTCAATAATGGTATTGTGCCGCGATTGAACGACGCTGTTTTGCCAGCACCTATTCAGGCAACGACGGCGACAAATTGCCTTGCCGATGCTGATGTGATTTATATTGTCCTGCCTGCCGCTGCTACCATGGAAGCGCTAGCGCAAATCGAACAATACGCAGCCCCTGATTGCCCGGTCATATTATGCGCCAAGGGGCTTGTCACAAGCACAAATGAGACTGAAATCAGCCCCTTATTTTTGCCAGAATTGATGAATAACAGACCTGCAAAACGACCCTTTGCGATGTTATCTGGCCCCTCATTTGCTGATGAAGTGATTCAAAATCTGCCAGCAGCGCTTGTGTGTGCGTCTCATGATAACGCCGTTTGCACAGCCGTATCACGCCAGTTTTCTTCTTCAAAC
The DNA here is from genome assembly GCA_011526395.1 of Alphaproteobacteria bacterium. Classification (GTDB taxonomy): domain Bacteria; phylum Pseudomonadota; class Alphaproteobacteria; order Puniceispirillales; family Puniceispirillaceae; genus UBA685. Next base: position 3,579 of record WTHW01000248.1, on the reverse strand, counting down.
CTTCGTATTTATTTAAGTGATGATCCCATTGGCGTTGCCATAGGCGGCGCAATTAAAAATATCATCGCGCTTGCCTCTGGCATCTGTGATGGCCTAGGGCTAGGCGATAATGCAAAGGCAGCATTAATAACAAGAGGCCTTGCAGAAACAGGACGGCTTATAAATGCACTTGGTGGCAAGAAAGAGACGATAAGCGGGCTTGCAGGTATTGGTGATTTGGTACTGTCCGCATCTGGGCCTCATTCACGTAATATGGCATATGGGCTTGCACTTGGTCAGGGCAAGGCATTACCATCCAGCCTATCTGAAGGGGCGCGTAGTGCGCCGCTAATGGCGACAAGAGCGCTTGCGTTGGATATTGAGATGCCCATCACAAACGCTGTTTCAAAAGCACTATCAGGCGAGCCCCTATCAGCTCTTATTACAGATCTTTTGGCGCGGCCGACCGTAAAAGAATAACAACATCAAAGGCCCAATAACAGGAGCGTCACATGGCATATTGGCTTTTTAAATCAGAACCATCAACATGGTCTTGGCAAAATCAACTTGATAAAGGTGATGAAGGTGAAGGCTGGGACGGTGTCAGAAATTACCAAGCATCCAATAATATGAAAGCTATGGAAATAGGCGATCTAGGCTTTTTCTACCACTCTGTAAATGAAAAGCAGATTGTCGGCATTGTCGAGGTATGTGAGACCTATCACCCAGACCCAACAGATGCATCTGGGCGCTTTGGCATGGTAAGCGTGAAAGCGGTAAAATCAGTGACAACGCCTGTCACACTAGCCATGATGAAAGCAGAAGAAAACCTTGAAGATTTTGCTCTGATTCGCCAATCACGCCTATCAGTTGTGCCTGTTAGCGAGGCACAATGGCAATTCATCTTAAAAATGGCTGATACCACTTTATAGCTATCTATTGACTTGCTTTTGCTTTTTCTTCCTTAGCAGAGCGGATGATGAAATATAGATTTCTGGCATAAATAAATAGCCCTAGACCCTGACCACACATGATAACAGGGTCTTGACGCCAGATAGCATAGAGAAGCAAAACGGCGCCGCCGCCAATTGAAAAATACCAAAAAGCCACAGGTATAACCGATTTTTTGGCGCCTTCTGACTTCAGCCACTGAATGATGAAACGGCTTGCGAAAAGTGCCTGACCACCAAAGCCAACGACAATCATAATTTGTTCAGGATTCGTAGCCAACGAATCTGGCAAAAATGGTAGGATCGTGACAAGCACAGAACCGACCAATAACGCACCTGCGCCAATAGCATCAGAAAGAGCTGCTATCATGACTTTGTCCTCTTCTTAGCTACTTTTTTGGCTACTTTTTTAGCAGATTTTTTAGCTGCCTTTTTTGCCTTAGGCTTTGGTTGTGACAATAATTCTTGCACAGAACTGGATTTATCACTGCGCGCTAATAGCCATATAACGCCAAGAATATCAACGATACCAACTAGAGCACGATTTAAGTTTGTATATTTTGAAGCGCCAGCGCCTCTTGCGCGATGGGCAACTGGCACAGCCAATACTGTTCCACCAGCTCTTCTAACCAAAGATGGCATGAAGCGATGCATATGATTGAAAAACGGCAATTGCAAAAATATGTCTCTATCGACAACTTTAATACCACAGCCTGAATCAGGATGTGTATCCCGTAACATTGTTTTGCGAATAAAGCGCGCTACTAGCGATGCTTTGCGCCTCATATAGCTGTCTTGGCGTTTTGTACGCACGCCGCCTGCCATGCCGCGTTCAGGGCGAACAGACTCCAGCTGGTCAATCAGATGTGGTAAGTCTGCTGGTACATTCTGCCCATCACCATCTAGCACACAAATCAGTTTGCCGTGAGAACGTAAAAGGCCTGAACGAATAGCTGCTGATTGTCCTGCACGTACCTCATGGCGAAGAACACGCAATGCCGCAATCTCTTGTCTGGCAGTCTCTAATTCTGCTGCTGAGCCATCATCTGAGCCGTCATCAATATAAATGATTTCAAAATCCCGGCCTGAAAGCGCCTCGCAAATTTCATCAATTAGGGGGCGAATATTTCCCTGCTCATTCATCACAGGCACAATGACAGATATATCACAGCGCGCTGTTGCGATATCTGTTAGTCCATTTGAAATACCATTTGGCATTTTTGTGGATGTGTTTTCTTGATGATTTGTCATAAAACCGGTCTTTTTAACAATGATGCTTGTTATTGTCATAAGGTTGTAACGACAATGCAGACAAGCGTCAAATAAGAGCTTTATCCTTTTAGATTTTGACTATTTTTTGGCAAGCGCATCACGGCGATAAAGGTGCAAGGTAATATCTCTCCCTTTTGAGATGTTATAGCCATCCACGCGGCCAACCTCGCCGACCTCTATATTCAATTTGGCTGTTGTATCAAGGAATTTTGATTTTTTCTGTGCTTCAATAATAACAAGCCCGCCCGGCGCCTCTGCCAATAGCAAGGCTGCTTCTGTCTCATCCACCAATAATATATCTTTACTTAAATGAAAGACCATTGATGGCTCATGATATCCTGCCGCCGCGATCATATCAGGGCTTTGTTTTAAGCTTTTAATCTGTTCTGCAAGCATCCGTGAGGGATGGATGAGATTGGCATTTGAAATCACACCTGAGATAATGGTCATATGACTAACTATGCCAGCAAATAATATAGCGGCCATTAATGCTGATTGAGGAGACTTCGTCCATTTCCACATGGCGTAAAGGCATGCTGCAGTTACAATCACGGCCATTAGGCTCAAGAAAAAGGCAATGCCACTGCCAACACCGCCAAACCGCAAAGCCAAATAAACAAATAGCAATGAGAAAGCCATACCACCGACAGCCGCGACTATCATAATCGCATAGCTTGCGCGGATGCGCCATTTCACTGGCTTCTCTGGATAGCGAAAACATAGCAAAACCAAAAGAATTAAGGCTGGCAAAGCTGGCAAAACATAATGCGGTAGTTTTGTTGGGGTTAGCTCAATCATAACCCAATAGCCAATAAGCCACGCAATCACAAACCGGCCTGTATCACGCGCAAATATCGTCTTGCCAACCATGGCCAACTGTCCAAAAAACAAAGAAGCTGGAAAGGCGAGTAGCGGTAGTAATAACAGATATGTGCCAGGAGGCGCGCCATGTGATTCCTGTGCTGATTGCACTTTGGCAAGGAAATCGCCTCTAATGGCGATATCCAGAAACGCACCTTGCGTTGCGATTTGCACTGACACAGCCCAAGGGGCAATGATCACAAGCAAAATCAAAAGACCACGCAATAAGCGCAAGCGTCTAATCATCAGTAATTGCCTATCAAAGCAGATCAAGAGCGCAATCGTCATGAAGGCAACAAGAGGGCCAATGGGGCCTTTCACAAGAACAGCCAATGCCATGGCAATCCAAAATTGATTCACAGGCGCGCCTGCTTGGCCATCATTGCGGCGGCGATAAATATCAAATAAAGAAATCTGTTGCCATATAATAAGAGCCAAAAGAAGTGAGTCAGTCTTTGCCAAATGGCTTTCTGCAAAAACGATAAAGCTAGAGCAGAGCATGAGGCTGGCAATCATT
>WTHW01000079.1 GCA_011526395.1 Alphaproteobacteria bacterium | reverse complement strand
GCACAGCTGTGAAGTAAGCCCATGCTGGGTGCTTGCCCTTCCAGTAGTAATCAGCAGCGTGATATGCTTGTGCGTTGCCTGATGCAACTTCATCGAATGAATCGAATGCACCAACGCGTTCGCCAGCTGCGAAGTAATCAACCTGAATACGGCCTTCTGACAATGTTGAGATGCTCTCTGCAAAACGCTGTGCGCCTGTACCTAGACCAGGGAAATCACGGCCCCAAGTTGCGACCATTGCGATTTCAACACGCTCTTGTGCCAATGCTGGTGCGGCAAGAGGTGCTGCTACGGCACCAATCGCTGCGCCCTTAACGAACGAGCGTCTGTTTAATTTTGACATATTTTCCTCCAAATAATGTAACAAAGTAGGATTGTTATCCGATAACGCTAATGTAATCACACGCCCTCTGCAAGAAGAATATCTTACATTTCAGAATGTTATTTCAAACACGTCTATTGTTGAGATAGTGTGAATTTACTGTGAATCAATCTGTAAAAAAACACTGCCCATAATCGCATAAGATGCGTAAGGTTAAGTCAGTCACATTACAGCACTCATATATTGGCCAAAGGACACATATACCATGCTTCAAAAACTAGTTCTCACAGGGGCGGCAGGCCGGCTAGGCTCCTATTTGCGCGAGCCATTATCCAAGATGGCAAAAGAGCTTATTTCAACAGATATCGCAGATGATATTGGCAAGACCTATGATAATGAACGCTATGTCAAAGCTGATCTCGCCTCTCTTGATCAGATGATGGACGTCCTAAAAGGCGCTGATATGGTGGTTCATTTTGGCGCTATTGGCGATGAAGCCCCGTTTGATGCGATTCTCGAATCAAATATCAAAGGCGCTTATAATGTTTGGGAAGCGGCTTATCAAAATAATGTGCGCCGCGTTGTGTATGCCAGCTCTATTCACGCTGTTGGCATGTATCCAAAAACCCAATTTATTGGCACAGATGTGGCCCACCGCCCAGATACATTCTACGGGCTTGCCAAATGTTTTGCCGAAGATTTGGGATCTTTATATTGGGATAAACGCGGTCTTGAATCAGTATGTATGCGCATTTTATCATGTGCGCAGGTCAATAACACGCGCGCGCTTGGCTCATGGTTATCATATGATGATCTGATTCGCCTTGTCACTGCCGCGATTGACACACCCATTACAGGCTTTTCGATTGTCTATGGTGTCTCAAATAATGACCGCGCGCCTGTTGATAATCATCTGGCAAACTTCTTGGGCTACAAGCCGCAAGATAATGCAGAAGTATTTGCTGAGGAAGTGCTTGCCACAGCCGCGCCAGCAGACCCGCATGATAAAGGCCAGATGTGTCATGGCGGCCCCTTTGCCACAGTCGAGCTTGGCAATAGCGGCACAGCCTCAATGAATATTGTACAGGATAAAAAAGAGATTTAGCTATTTACGATAGCCTTGGTGACAGCTTTTACAGCTGGCACCAAGCGCCCGAAAAGCAGATGTTGTAGCGGCGCTATCTTGTGATAATGCCGCTGCATTCAAAGCCTGTATCGCCTCATGATAGGCTGTAATTTTCATCTCAAACCCAGCTCTATCTGACCAGATGGTTGGCGCTGCTTCTGAGGGGCTTTTATCTGATCCGTCAGGGAAATATGAGGACATCGTCTCAGCCCATGGCATCATTGCTTTTGTGATCTCATCAATCTTTTCAAAATTATTTGCACCCACCGCACCGCGCATGGCTTTCATATAACGGCGCGCCGCGCTGAAATTATCCATGCGCTCTTTGATGATGCCAGTGGCCCCCTCATGGGCGAGCGCATCGCGACCTATCATATCTGATTGCCATAAACCGCCAACCAAAACAGCACAAATCACCAACGCGCGCATCATCAAATCCTCATCATATCTTATCTTGATACGTTAGAGTCTAAGCGAGATGATTGGTGCCTTGCAAGGCAATAGTCAAAAACAGCCTGTCGCCCTTGATGCTGTAAAATCACATCATAATCGGATGATATATGTTGCACATCAACAAGCTGTAGCTGGTTTTGATTAACTTCATCCAACCGATAGGTGCTTTGCTTTATTCTGCGCGGAACCTTGTCATATTGGCTGATGACATAAGCGACCACAGCGCGGCAAAAGCGTTTTGTCTCATCTGTTTCTTGCGCGCTAGAGGCATGGCGCCCGCTACAGGCTGATAAGAGGCTCGCAAGAGCGATCATCACAATCGTAAGCTTCACTTTGACCTCATCTTAGAAATTACTGATGAAGTAAAAATGAAGCTATGGTGGCTAAATAACTGTTAACGAAATATCACATTCGCGTGATGTGATGTGCCTTTGCGGCGATCATATATCTGACTAAAGCTCAGCGCGGCCTTTAAATTCACGCCATTTCAGCACAA
>WTHW01000040.1 GCA_011526395.1 Alphaproteobacteria bacterium | reverse complement strand
CTCATGTCAGCCAGACGGTCTTTTGGCATATGTTCTGCCACTCTATCCCATGCCGCAACACGCTGCTCGTAAGGGCGCATCACAGAATCAATGCCTAGCAAATTTACACCGCGCAACAGGAACGGAATGACATTTGCAGGCACAGCAACACCGCCAGCATTACCGATAGCCGCTGCACTGGCGCCATATTTTAATTGTCCCAACACACGAGCCAACATCTCACCACCGACAGAATCAATGCAACCAGCCCACATAGCGCTTTCCATTGGGCGCGAAATAGCTTCTGCTACATCTGCGCGATCAATAATTTGAGATACACCCAAAGATGCCAGATACTCTTTCATTTCAGCGGCTCTGCCAGTGACACCTGCTACCTCATAGCCAGACTGCGCTAGCATTGTTGCTGCCACAGAGCCAACACCGCCAGATACACCTGTCACCAAAACAGGGCCATCATCTTGCGTTAGTCCATGTGCTTCAAGCGCCTGGATAGCGAATATAGCTGTCAGACCAGCTGTGCCAACTGCCATAGCGTCTTTCAATGACAATCCCTTTGGAAGAGGCACGAGCCAATCAGCCTTCACTCTGGCATATTGTGCATAACCACCATGCCATGCTTCACCTACACGCCAGCCAGTTAATATAACCTCATCACCTGGCTGATATCTCTCATCAGTTGAACTTTCAACCACACCGGAAAAATCAATACCCGGAATGCGCGGATAATCACGCACCAAACCACCTTTTCCATTTAAAACCAGACCATCTTTATAATTGACAGTGCTATAGGCTACCTTGACCAACACCTCTCCTTCAGAAGGCAAAAAATCATGATCAATATCCGTGATCGCTATTTCAAATGGGTTATCGTCAGATTTAGAGGCAACAAGCGCTTTGAACATTATGGTGACACCTTGAGTTTTTGTGCGTTATAGTAAAGTTAGTCGCAGTTATGTTGCGACCAAATGCGCCCGATAGGCAAGCATTTTTGTGTAGTGAGTGATTATGGATATACAGCAAACTGATCCAATAACATGCTTTGATAGATTGCGAGATGAAGCGTCTTGCCTACTGATCGATTGCCGATCAGCTATTGAGGTGGAATTAACAGGTACAGCAGACATATCTTCACTGAACAAAAAATCACTCTTTATCGAATGGACAAATCAGCAAAATCAAAAAAACCCTGATTTTGTAGAACAGGTGAAGACATATGCCTCGCTTGATACACCAATCATCATAATGTGCCGCATTGGTGGCCGCTCTCATGCTGCGTGTGAATTATTGGCTGAACATGGCTTTACGAATCTGACCAATATGACAGAAGGATTTGAGGGACGCGCTGATGAAAAGGGACATCGCAACAGCTTTGAGGGCTGGCGCGCACGTGGCCTTCCTTGGTGTCAATCATAAGTCACCTTCGCAAGGCTTGGCCGAGCAAAATCATAGTTTGATTGCATATTGAATTTTCTTGAATTTTTTCTAATTTAGAATGACACTGTTAAGTAACTTTAACGATGAGTGTCTGATGGATTTTCAACGCTTTAACCAACTAAGCCACCTATTGCTAAACGATCAATTCGTCCTTAGCTATTCTGGCTATGTTTCAGAAGATATTCTGCGTGCCGTTGGCGATACATTGCGCGAGCGTCTGGCGAACCATGTATCAGACACAAACCAAATCCGAAATATATTCTCTATTTTTGTTGAATTGATGCAGAACATAATTCGCTATGGTGATGATGGGCCGCAACCAATCTCAAAACAAGGTGAAGAAAAACCAGCCTTTGGCATTGTGTTAGTATCACAAAGCGAAGGTCGTTTAAGTGTTATGGCTGGCAATTTCGTTACAGATGAAGAAGCCAGAACCTTGAGAGATCGCATTGAATCGCTTGCAAATTGTGATGCTGAAGAATTACGCCAATTATATCGGACAAAGCTGCGTGAACCTGTTGAAGAAACATCAAAAGGGGCATCGCTTGGTTTGATTGAAATCGCTCGCCGTGCCTCTCTGCCATTATCTTGTGACGTCATAAAAAGTGATAATGGGTATGAGTTATTCATGATCAAAGCGACGGTTTAAGACGAAGGAAACAAAGACATATGACAAGTTTCGCCATTGAAGCAACCGCCCGAACACCAGAAGTGACATTTGATATGAGCGCTGGCCAATTCGTCATTGCCGGCGAATCTTATCCTGAGGATGTGCCGTCTTTTTTCGCGATAATCCACGAAAAAATTGAGTCTTATTTTGCGGAAACAGCTAATAGCTTACATGTTGATATCAAACTGACCTATTTTAACTCTAGCTCAGCACGCGCTTTGATGGAGTTGCTAGACTTACTAGATGGAGAGGCTGGCTCAGGACGACAAATTGATGTCAAATGGCACTGTGATCC
>WTHW01000157.1 GCA_011526395.1 Alphaproteobacteria bacterium | reverse complement strand
TGCTTGAACCATCACTTGCTGTGCTTGATGAAACAGACTCAGGTCTTGATGTAGATGCGTTACGTATCGTGTCTGAAGGTGTAAACGCTTTGCGCGGTCAAGAGCGTGGCATGTTGGTTATCACCCATTATCAGCGCCTATTATCTCATATTGTGCCTGACCATGTTCATATTTTGGCAAATGGTCGCATTGTGAAATCAGGCGATAAGTCATTGGCATTGGAAGTGGAAAATAATGGTTATGCGGGGATTGTCGATGCCGCTTGATCTTTTACGCAACGAAGCTGAAATATGCCGCCAAGCACGCGATAAATTCGCCCATGATGGCCTGCCATCAGCAAAGGCAGAGGCTTGGATTTATACAAGGTTATCTGAGTTATCAATCAACCCTGCAGACAAGAGCGATGATGAAGTTGCCAGTGAGGAAGCTGTCCTTTCATTTCTTGATGGCTGGTTGAATATCGCACAGGTAACGCTACCAGCTGGCGTATTGCTATCAGAAATGAATGATGATGACCATTTGGCGCAATTTACAAAGTTACTGCCTAGCGATCACTTGCTGGGTCATTTGTCTGTTGGCCATGCTACCGGCGCCTATGTGATAGAGGTTGAGGCCGGCGCGCAAGTCGAATTGCCTCTCCAATTGGTATTCAGCGGCGGTGACGCTGAAAATTCAACCCATCCGCTTATCTTTATCAAAGTGGGTGAGGGAGCCGGTGTGAAGGTGGCAGAAATACACAACAGCTCATCTCATCTATCTGCGCCAGTGATCGCCATTGATATCGCCGAGACTGCCAAGCTAGACCATGTGAAATTGCAGGCAGATGATATTGAGACCACGCATCTAGCGCTGACTGTAATGAATGTCGCTGGGCGCGCTGATGTGAATTCTTTTACAACAGCGATGGGTGCTAAATTAGGACGTCATGAAACGCATGCGAACCTAAATGGTGAGGATATTGAAATAGCGCTATCCTCTCTTTATCTAGGGCGCGGCACCCAGCATCAGGATATGACAACCCGTATGCATCACTTTGTGCCAAATTGCACATCTGATCAGGTTATCAGAGGTGTACTAGATGATACTGCCAAAGGTGTCTTCCAAGGTAAGGTGCTTGTTGCAAGAGATGCACAAAAGACAGATGGCCAGCAAATGAGCCGCGCTTTGCTTCTATCACGCAAAGCGGAGGCAGATGCCAAGCCAGAGCTTGAAATATATGCAGATGACGTTGTCTGTTCGCACGGCGCAACTGTTGGTGAACTTGATGAAACCCATCTTTTCTACCTCAAAAGCCGTGGTATTCACGAAGACCTAGCCAGAGCGATGCTTATCGAAGCTTTCGTAGCAGACGCATTGGAAAAAATTCGTGAGACCACATTGGCTGACATTTTGACAGATTCTGTCAATTTGTGGATGTCTGGAGACGCTTAATGGTGGATTTTGCAACCCTAAAGGATGATTTTCCGATCCTGTCACAACAGGTGAATGGCAAACGTCTTTGCTATCTTGATTCAGCCGCGTCATCTCAAAAACCGCAGGCTGTTCTTGAGGCGTTGCAAGCTGCTTATGGCGAAACCTATGCCAATGTGCATCGCGGCCTACATTATCTCTCAGAAGCGTCAACGGACGCTTATGAAGCTGTGCGCCAGAAAGTTGCTGGCCTCATCAATGCACCATCACCAAATGAGGTGATTTTCACGTCTGGTGCTACTATGAGCCTGAACTTAATTGCGCAATGCTGGGGGTCTGCAAATTTATCGAGCGGCGATGAAATCCTGATCACAATTGCAGAACATCACGCCAATATTGTGCCATGGCAAATGATAGCAGAGCGCACAGGTGCTAAACTCGTTGCGGCGCCAATGGGAGCTGATGGTGAGTATGATGATGAGGCATTTTCAGCACTCATCACTGAGAGAACAAAGGTCATATCCATCCCACATGTCTCTAATGTGCTTGGTACCGTGTTTCCTTTGAAAAACATCTCCAAAAAGGCGCGCTCTGTTGGTGCTTTGTTTGTGGTGGATGGGTGTCAGGGCGTTGTTCATATGCCAGTGGATGTCCAAGAGATAGATTGTGATTTTTATGTATTCTCTGGTCATAAATTATATGGCCCAAGTGGCATCGGTGTATGCTGGGGAAAACATGATATACTCTCAGATATGCCACCATTCCTTGGTGGTGGTGATATGATCGACGATGTTGAAATTGAGCGTTCAACCTATGCTGATGTTCCTGCAAGGTTTGAGGCAGGGACACCGCCAATCGCTGAATGTATTGGCCTTGGTGCTGCAATTGATTATGTGCAATCTATTGGCATGGCTGAAATTCATGCACATGAGCAAAACCTCATCAGATATGGCATGCAGCGATTGTCAGAGGTTGAGGGGCTTAATTTTATTGGAACGGCGGCTGGGAAGTCAGGCGTTATCAGCTTTACCTTAGATGAAGTGCATCCCCATGACATATCAACTTTGATTGATCATGAGGGGGTGGCAATCAGGGCTGGTCATCATTGCGCACAGCCCTTGATGAAATCACTTGGTCTATCTTCAACAGCGAGAGCATCAGTAGGCTTGTATAATAGCGCAGATGATTTTGATGTGCTTGTGAATGCCCTTCACAAGGTAAATAGGATCTTTAAGTCATGAGCCGAGATCTCGATAATGGGCCATCACTCGCTGACTTTTTGCCAGATGTAAGTGAAGGTTACAAAGCTGTAGCTGGTAAAGCTTTAGAAGGACAGAATGCCAAGCCAATTGATCAGGCATCTGTTGTGAAGGCTTTAGAAACAATTCAGGATCCAGAGATACCAGTTAACATTTATGAATTGGGCTTGATTTATGACATTATCAGAGCGGATAATGGTGATGTTGAAATAACGATGTCACTGACAGCGCCGGGATGTCCGGTCGCTGGCGAAATGCCAAAACAAGTGGCAGACGCTGTCGCAAATGTGGAAGGTGTTGGTCAGGTAACGGTCTCGCTAGTATGGGATCCTGCATGGACGCCAGATCGCATGAGTGAGGATGCGAAAATGGCTCTCGACTTCTTGGGCTAGTTACAAAAAGGATATGTCACAATGATGTTTGATCCATCAAAGCCATTATTAACATTGACTGATAATGCTATTGCTCAAGTCAAAAAACTGATGAGCAAATCAGATAGTGATGCGCAAGGTCTAAGAGTTGGAATTAAGACAGCAGGTTGCTCAGGCTTGCAATATGTTGTTGAATTTGCGAATGAAAAAAAACCATTTGAAGATGTGATTGAACAAAATGGTGTCCGTATTTTCATTGACCCCTCAGCTGTTATGTTTTTGGTTGGCTCTGAAATGGACTATGTGACAGAAAAATTTTCATCAACTTTCGTTTTTAACAACCCGAATGAGACAGCACGTTGCGGGTGTGGCGAGAGCTTTTCTGTAGAAGCATAAAATTCATGGAAACAAAAAAGACACTGCCGACAAGGACCTTCTGGCAACGCTTTAAGACCCTTGCTTTGGAACTATATGAGTTTACGGCTCCCAAAGGTGACAAAAAGGTTCGTGCGCGCATTGCGCTGGCCTTCGTCTGCTTGGTGGCTGCTAAAATATCTAACCTTATCACGCCTTTATTGTATGGTGCCTCTGTTGATTTGGTGAATGGCGATGACGGTTTCTCGCTAACTATCTTATGGTTTATTCTTGGCGCATACGCGGCCGCAAGATTGGGTCAGCAAATATTTGCTGAAGCCAAGCAATATTTATTTGCCCGTGTAGCGCAAAGAGCTGTGCGTGGTGCCGCCATGCAGGCATTTCGTCATTTGCATCGTTTATCCCTGAAGTTCCATCTTGATAGACAAACAGGCGGGCTTACGCGCGCGGTTGAAAGAGGTGCCAAAGGTGTCGAATTCCTGTTAACAATGGCTACTTTCGAAATTCTACCATTGTTAATCGAAGTCATCTTTGTAAGTGCATTATTGTGGTATTTATTTGGCGCCCCATACGCCATCATTACATTCACAACAGTGATGTTATATGCGTACTTCACGATGCGCGTGACTGAGTGGCGTATGGCATTTCGTCGTCGCATGAATCAAGCAGATGAGACGGCGGCTACCAAAGCAGTTGATAGCTTGCTGAATTTTGAAACCGTAAAATACTTCAATAATGAAGAAAATGAAGCGCGTCGCTATGATAAGGCAATGCGCGATTATGAAGATGCGGCGGTGTTATCTCGCACATCTCTTGCGGCTGTGAATGTTGGGCAGGGTGCGATTATCGGCATTGGACTGGTGCTTGTGATGGGCTTTGCTGGTTGGGATATTCAAGCTGGCCGCATGTCAGTTGGTGATTTCGTCGCTGTTAACACTTATTTGCTTCAGCTCTATTTGCCACTCAATTTCCTAGGCTATGTGTATCGTGAAGTTCGCCAAGCTGTTATTGATTTGGAGAGAATGTTGGGGCTGATTGAAGAAGAGCCTGATATTACTGATATAGAAAATGCACCTGCTTTACGTCTCTCAAAAGGTGCTATCAGCTTTAAAGATGTGCATTTCTCTTATGGTAATCGACCTATTTTAAAGGGTGTTAGTTTCGATGTGCCAGCTGGAAAGCGTGTCGCCATTGTGGGCCCTTCCGGTGCGGGTAAATCAACTATTTCACGACTATTATTTCGTTTCTATGACCCCCAGCAGGGGCAAATTTTGATTGATGACCAAGATGTCAGACATGTGAGGCAAGAGACTGTGCGTGCGGCCATTGGCGTTGTCCCCCAAGATACCGTTATGTTCAATGCCAGCATTGGTTATAACATTGGTTATGGGCATTTCGGTGCTGATCAGAATGCGATTGAAGAGGCGGCAAAATTAGCGTCGATTGATGAATTTATATCGCAACTGCCAGAAGGGTATGAGTCACTTGTTGGTGAAAGAGGCTTAAAGCTGTCAGGTGGTGAAAAGCAACGTGTAGCTATAGCAAGAGCTATCTTGAAACAGCCCACAATATTCTTGTTTGATGAGGCAACCTCAGCGCTTGATAGCCGGACAGAAAAAGACATTCAAATAGCCCTTGATAAAGTATCTAAGAGCCAGACAACACTGGTCATTGCACATAGACTATCGACAATTGTTGATGCTGATGAAATCTTGGTTATGAATGATGGCCAGATTGCAGAAAGAGGCACTCATGCCGATTTGCTAGCGCAAAATGGGCTTTACGCCGTAATGTGGGCACGCCAATCTGACGGGTTCACAGATGTAGATGACAATGCTGGCAATGGAGAGCTGAGCATTGCATAGGAGTTTACAATCTGATCCGCGCTATCAGTCAGCAAGATTGGGTGGCGAGGATATTTTTGCTGGCCCCATACGAGGGCATCTATGGAAGGGTGACCAACAAGTCAGCTCAGATAGGGATAGACAAAAGTTCTTAATCCTTCCAGGTTTCACTGAATTTTGTGAAAAATACGCTCATGTCGCACAGAAAATTGTATCGCAAGGTGATGATTGTTTAATTATTGATTGGCCAGGGCAGGGGCGTTCAGGGCATCTTGGTACCACGCCACTGATGGTCCACTGTGACAGCTTTGCAGACCATATTCGCGCACTTCAAAATCTTTTGGGTAAGGCAGGCTGGCAAAGACAGAAATTTCATATTGTTGCCCATTCCATGGGTGGTCATTTGGCATTGCTTGCCGCATCGCGCCTGAATAGAAATGTGCAAACAATGGTGCTGTCGGCGCCAATGATCTTGCCAAGACCAAGACCATCTTTTGCTATTCGCCTGCTAGGCTTGGTTTTAGGGGCGTTGGGTCAAAACCGTAAATATAGCCCTTTTACTAAGGTGCCAAGCATATCAGATTTGCAGCATTTTACAGATGATAATCTATTAACAACTGATGTGGCCGGCTATTTATGGCAGACGCATTGGTTCTTTGAAGCGCCAGAATTGCGCCGTTATGGTGCCAGCGTTGGCTGGGTTCGAGAGGCTTACAGGTCCTCATCGCGCTATGCCGCAAACCCAAGCTTTCTTGGAGATATAAAAATTCCTATTCTCATATTGATGGCAGAAAAAGAACAGGTTGTATCAAATTCTAAGATAGCGTTTGCGGCAAAGTTTTTGCCTCAATCTGATCTTGTCACGATAAAGCAAGCCAAACATGAGCTGTTCAATGAGACATTAGAGATTGATGCCAATGTTTGGGATCACATCTTCCGGTTCTGGCAGAGAAATATCTAGGCTGAAAATTGCTCTTTAATAATTCTATGACTCATAGAGTTATGAGGGTCATGTAAAACACGCACATCATGTTTGCGCGATTGTTTTATGGTTGCTGATACAATGTCTCTATATTCGATATTATCAGCAGATATTGATTGGCTTCTAAAATCGGGTGATTTTACCTTAAAGCTGACCTTCACATTGTCTGGTAATAAAGCGCCGCGCCATCTACGAGGGCGGAATGCAGAGATAGGTGTCAATGCCAGCATTTTAGAGCGTATGGGCAATATAGGGCCATGTGCTGAGAGGTTATAGGCTGTTGAGCCTTGAGGTGTTGCAAGAATAACCCCATCGCAAATGAGTTCTTCCATTTCAATTTGGCCATTAACTGCAATTTCGATGTGAGCGGCCGCATGTGTTTGCCGCAATAGTGATACTTCATTAAAAGCAAGCGCTTCATGCGTGTTGCCAGTGATATCAACGGCAGTCATCTCAAGAGGGCGCATGCGCGCTTTTGTTGCTTGTTCTACACGCTCGACGAGATTGTTCTCGTCATATTCATTCATCAAAAAACCTACGCGGCCACAATTCATGCCAAATATATCACGGCCAAACGCTAGATTTTGGCGCAGGGCTGTCAACATTTGCCCATCACCACCAAGCACAATTATCACATCACAATCTGCCATTTCATGCTGGCCATAACGCTTTGTTATTTCTGCATAGCGCTGTTGTGCCTGTTCATGTGAGGAGGCGGTAAAATGAAATTTCATCGCTATAGCTGCCTGTTGACTAGAGGTTATCAAGAAATAGTGATAACTAAATACTGATACATTACGCCAAATATTTGTTAAAAACAAATTGTTCACTAGAGAATGAGAGCAATATGAGTGATAGATTGTGGCAGAAAATGCCAACGCCAGATGATGAGCGGCTCACAACAGAGCTAAAAGGCTATGATGCGTCAGGGGCAGAAGTCACGATACCCGTTGTTACTGAAACAGCTTTGACCATTTTTCTTAATCGCCAAGAAATTGTAACAGCCATGACATTAGGAGACCAGC
This sequence comes from Alphaproteobacteria bacterium, assembly GCA_011526395.1. Lineage (GTDB taxonomy): Bacteria > Pseudomonadota > Alphaproteobacteria > Puniceispirillales > Puniceispirillaceae > UBA685. Next base: position 852 of record WTHW01000157.1, on the reverse strand, counting down.
CAGAGGCGCTTGCGGTCGGCTTTCTACGCAATCAAAATATGCTTCTAGCCAGTGATGAGATAACAGCGATTGATTATGATGAAGATTTATCTGTTGTTATTGTCCGTACATCCCGTGAAACTGATTACGAAGCAAAATTGCAGAAGAAAGTTCAGACATCCGGCTGTGCGCAAGGCACAATTTACGGTGATATTATGGAGGAATTTGAATCCATAGAATTGGCAAGTAACAAAAAGATCAAAGCAAGCGAATTGTATCAGTTGTCTGCCAATATCAATGCTATTCCATCTTTATATCTGAAAGCAGGCGCTATTCACGGCTGTGCATTATCTGACGGCGCAGAGCCACTTTTATATGTAGAAGATATTGGCAGACATAATGCTGTTGGTAAAATTGCTGGTCATTTATTTTTAAATGACGTCGATGCTCAAGATAAGGTTTTCTATACAACTGGAAGGTTAACGACTGAGATGGTGATTAAAACCGTGATGATGGGTGTGCCAATTTTGGTATCTCGCTCTGGTTTCACAGCAGCTGGTGTGGCACTTGCCAAGCAAGCTGGACTTACGCTGATTGGAAGAATGCGCGGCGCTCGCTTTGCGGTCTTATCTGGTGCTGAACGTGTTATTTTCGATGATATAAAACAAGTGGTGGCAGAAGATAAAGCTTCACATCAATCAAGGCAACTAGGCGGCAGAAAAGAGGAGGCATAAGAATGTCTGTTAGTCACGCTATCTGCTTACTTGCTGGTGGTCAGGCACGCCGTATGGGGGGTGGTGATAAGGGGCAAATCGTGATTGAAGGTAAGACGATCATCTCAACATTGGTGCTGTCTCTTATACACATCTCCGA